>JAQUQY010000180.1 GCA_028715865.1 Syntrophales bacterium | reverse complement strand
CTCTTCCATTACCGAGAAACCCGCGGCACTGAAATCGACCTTCTCGTGGACCAGGGCCGACGACTCGCGGCCGTGGAGATCAAATCCGCATCCACCATCAGCGAAGACTTCTTCAAGAACCTTAAGCGTTTCAAAGACCGCATGAAGGAAGCAGGTCACGCGAAAGAAATTCAAAACTACATCGTCTACGGCGGCAACCACTCACAGAAACGTTCCCAAGCACAAATTCTACCCTGGAACCAACTCCCCCAACTCCTGACAGAAAGAGAAACACCCACCTGACTCCGTCCCCGCACCCGCCGGGAAAATTACATTGTTTCAAGCGCTTCCTGGATTCCTCCATAAAAGGGACACTTCCTGAGCACCCCCGAAATGACAGGAACTATACAGGATGTCCCTCAATCTCTCCCGCCAGTGCCGCCAGCACACGGTCGTGAATGACGCCGTTGCCGGCGATCACGCCGCGATTATCTTCCATCGTCGCGGCGGTAAAGTTCAGGGGCCTGCCGTGCATATCGCTTGTCCGGCCGCCGGCTTCCTCGACAATGATTGATCCGGCGGCGTGGTCCCAGATCTTCTCGCGGTAGTCCGGGGCGGCGGGGGAAGGCACGCGCAAATACAGCAGGGCTTTCCCCGATGCCAGGACACCGTATTTAACCTGGGAATCCATTCGAAGGGGGGGCAACGATATTCCCACGGCACGGGCGATCCTGTTCTGGCGCTCCTGGTCTCCGTGGGAACTCTCGACGCTCTCTACAAAGCGCATATTTTCAAGGTCGCCGGAAGGGGCAACGCGAAGGGGGTTAGAGGCGCCTCCAGCCAGGGGTCTCATGAAGGCGCCTTCGCCGCGGACCGCCGCGTAGATGACACCGGGTTCGCCCTTTTCAGTGGCCATGGCTGGACAACCAAGAACACCGACCTTGACGTCACCATCCTCAATCAGCGCCAGGGCCACGGCATACTGGTCGCCGCGGAGAAACCCTTTCGTTCCGTCGATGGGATCAAGTGTCCAGTACCGGGGAGCGACAACGCCCTTCCCCCGGTCTATCCAGGCAATGACCTGGTCAGGCGTCGTCCCGGGGGCCTGTTCGCCGACATGCCTGGTGACGTTCAAAAGATGGTGTGCCATTTCCGGGCGGTTCAGGGCCGCCGCGTCCTCTTCGGCCACGATCATGTCGCCGGGAAAGGCCTCCCACAGGGCCTTGCAGATCAGGGCCTGGGACCCGAAGTCGGCCACCGTTACGGGGCTTTTATCGCTTTTCTCCATCGCCAATGGAATGCCGGCACGGACCCGCTCGCTGAGTCTGGACGCGGCAAAAACGGCGGCTAGGGCGGTATGTAGTTCTCGCTCGTACTTCATGGGGATCAGGTCTGCTTTCTTGTCTTTTCAGGTTTCCTTGACGCCGCATATATGCCGGCGGGCTTCCGTATTCGCCCGGTGGTCCTCAAGGTCTGCGGCAACCTCGTCCAGTTTGGCCGCATTGTACTCTTTTGCCGGTTGCATGTGTTTTCAGAGTTTTCTCCCTTTTATTTTCTAAAAATGTGCCGTTGCTGTATCGGTCAGGAATTTTTTGATCTCTTCATCAGAAGCCGCCTGAACAACAAAGTCCACTTTTTCAGAATAATCAACATCTTGAAAGTAACAGAGCTGTTCCCGGAATAGTTTTTCGTTGTAATAGACACCAAAAAGATCTTTTGACTTTTCAGAGATTTGCGCCATGGAAACGTGGTCCCTCAGCAGAAAATAGAGATCCACGTAGTCTTTCCATTTCGCCCTGCCGGCTAAAGCATAAGCCTTCATGGCGGCAAGAGTCAAAATATCCGGCATATGGATAATCTGTTCAAAATCCACTGACGCGTCAATCTGATATGGATAGGAAAAAAACGTTAGTTTGACATCATGAACGACAAGGTGGAGCTGTTCGGAATCTTCAAACAGGACAGATGATACCGGACATTTATGGCGATCGATGGTCCTTTTGATGGATTGTTTTTTTATCCCGCCGGAGGTGAACAGATCAAAATCTATGGAGCGCCGGTGTCCCAGATGCAGTGCAATGGCTGTGCCGCCGACCAGATAATACTCCCGTGAGAATTCTTTGACCAGGGGCAGGAGTTTAAGCTGGTTAGCTGTCAGAATATTTTTGAACATGGTTACTTGGTTAGTTCTGCGTATGCCGTTGAAAATATTTTTGAAAGAAATTGACCGTCCGGGGCCGGTAATTATTTCGTCTGCCCGATATCTGCCTGTTGAAGGTTTCAGCTACGTAATCGATTCCATAGAAATCAAGGAGTTGCTTAACCATTGTTTCATTGCCGTTATTGAGTACAGCCTCCACAATGGCCTCGTCACTGAGTGATGATATCTCGCTCTCAGGCACCCACCAGAAAAGATTCTTTATAGCAGGAAGCAGAAGTGATTCTGAAATGTTTTGCCGTTTCATGGCTGTAGTATAACCACCAGGCAGATGAAATTCAACCTGTGGTTTGGTCTTTTGGTCGGGTGTTATCGGTGGAGCCATTGTATGGTATATTCTTTGCCGAGTTTTTTGAATTCTTTGTCTCCGGTGACGATTGTGGCTCGGTGTTTTTTTGCAAGGGAGGCGGCGAAGCAGTCGGCATAGGCTATTTTGCAGGTTCCTTTCAGTTTTGCCGCTTCGTAGGTCATTTGTTTGTCGGCATCGACCAGTTCAATGGGATAGTGTTTGAGTTGGACCATGACCTTTTCCGCGATTTCGGCGCCCTGTTCTCTCATGGTGTTGTAGTATATTTCACCCCAGTTTATGACCGACATGAAGGCCTTGGCCTTTTTGTCCACAAGGGATCTCAGAATCGACGCCACTGTGTCGGCGCCGGGTTCATTTTCGAAGAAGGCTATCATGGCGTAGCTGTCTATGACATACTTTTTCACAGCTCTGATTCCTTCTTCCGGTCATCAATGAGCGCTTTGAGGATTTTTCCCTTTGTTTTAAGCATCCCCTGTCCCTTTTGTATGGGATCATCTGCAACGGGCTCAATGATGATTCTGCCTCCCTCATCATAGACGCATACCCGCGTGCCTTTTTTAATATTAAATTTTGCCCTGATATCTGCGGGAATGACTATCTGGCCTTTTATTGTCGATGTTACGATCGGCATGTCAAATCTCCGTATTACGTATTTGATCATTCATGTAATACATTTTTTGAGCGCTGTCAATCTGGTCGGTTTGGCTGGGGACGCTCTGATTCTTTATTCGTGAATATTCCAGGTACGCTGGCGGGCTTCTAAATTCGAATTCATGGCGGCTATTTTCCGCTCTATACGAATGAGCCCCCGGATGAGGGTAGTTCCGGTGTCGTCTAATTGCTCCGCCAGTTTCTTTTGGCTTTCGATGATTAAATCCAGTCTGTAGTTTAGCGACTCCACAAAGGGCCCCATATGGCTATCCAGTATCTCGCCGATCTTCTCAACAATTTTATCGTTCATTGCAATTGATTAGCTTCCCGGGATAGCGCCTGAACACCTCCGCAATTATAGTGGTTAGCTTCCGGGTCATAATTGGTTGCTTCGTATGCACTTTTTCCCGTTTTGCCGGTGGTTCACATGTGGTTGGTACTATAGCAATTATTGTCGAAGCATTGCAACATTCTTCTCGGTGCATGAC
>JAQUQY010000179.1 GCA_028715865.1 Syntrophales bacterium | reverse complement strand
ATCGGGTCCTTCTATATTCGATTGAACTTCGTCATTCACCCTTTTTTCTATGGATACAGGATCTTTCAGCCAAGGACCCATACTACGTCACGCCTGTTATAATGGGCCTCTCCATGTTTCTTCAGCAGAAAATGATGCCAACCCCCGCAGGCAATGAAATGCAGGCGAAAGTAATGGCCTGGCTGCCCGTGCTTTTCACCTTTCTCTTCCTGAATTTTCCGGCGGGACTGGTTATATACTGGCTGTTCAACAATATTATAAGCATAGGACAGCAGTACTGGATTTACAAGCGCACTTGAAGCGCCGGTACGCCAGCGCTCAGGCGCCTTATAAGCTAGGAGTTGATCATGAAAAAGTCCCTCGAATTTGAGGCAAAAACAATTGATGAAGCAATAGAACAGGCTTGCAGGGAATTAAACCTTTCCAGGGATAAGCTGAATATAGAAATACTGTCGGAAGGATCACCGGGATTTCTGGGACTTGTAGGAGCGAGGAAAGCCCGGATCAGGGCGGGCAAAATGTCCATCGATATTGATTTTGATAATGCCCTGCCGGAAACCCCGACGGGTGAAGTGATCACGGAGCGAAAATCCGGCGACATGGCGAATGAGGCAAGGAGCCTGCTTGAAGGAATTCTTTCTCGAATGGGTTTTGATTTTCCTGTAACTGCCGAAGAGGAGGAGGAGGAGGAGGAGAATTTTCTTGTCCTGAATATTCAAGGCGACGGCAGCGGCATACTCATCGGAAAAGGAGTTCAGACCCTTGACGCCCTGCAGTACATCGTCAACAAGGCATTGAACAAAAACGGGACCGACCGCAAGAGAGTCGTTCTGGATACTGAGAATTACCGGGAAAAGCGTGAATCTTCACTGGTTGCGCTCGCCCTGAAGCTGGGAGAAAAAGCAAAGCGCACCAAAAAGCCCGTAACCGTCAACCCCATGAATGCCCATGACAGGCGGATTGTTCACCTCGCCCTGCAAAACGACAAGGATCTTCTCACCAGAAGCCGCGGTAACGGCGATTTCAGAAAAATCATAATTGTTCCCGGCAAAAAGAGTTGAAGCCGAACCAATCCGGGTTGATCTGCTCATCTTTTGACGGGGGAGCGGGGTTTTAATTTGCGGGAAGATACGATCGCCGCCATAGCCACACCGGCGGCCGGAACCGGGGGAATTGGCGTTCTGCGAATAAGCGGCGACGCTTCCGAGGAGATTTGCCGGCGCCTGTTCCGCCCCCGAAAAGACGTTCCTTTCTTTGAAACACACCGCCTCTATCACGGCGACATAATCGACCCGGACACGGGAGACGCGATAGACGAGGCCCTGGTGGCGCTCATGCGGAAACCCGGCTCTTACACGGGCGAGGACGTCCTGGAAATAAGCTGCCACGGGAATCCCCTTATACTGGAGAAGGTTCTCTCGGTTGTTCTCAAATCCGGCGCCCGGATAGCCGAGCCGGGCGAATTTACGAAAAGGGCTTTTCTGAATAACCGCATGGACCTTGCCCAGGCCGAGTCCGTAGCCGAGCTGATTGCTGCAGGAACCGAGGCCGGATTGAAGCACGCCCTCTGCAACCTTAAGGGGGGACTCTCAGGAAAAATTGCTTCCATCAGTGCGTCTCTCCTGGAAGTCCTCGCCGTCCTGGAAGCATCCATTGATTTCACGGAAGAAGATATCGAGCTTCCTTCCATGGACAGGTATGCCGAAGATCTGGACAGCGCCGCCGCTTCTGTAAAGGACCTGCTGTCAGGATATGACAGGGGGCTCATTTATGGGAAGGGTGTTACCGCGGTTATCGCGGGCAGGCCCAACGTGGGCAAGTCCAGTCTACTCAACTGCCTGCTGGGGAAAAGAAGAGCCATCGTCGCTTCCCAGCCGGGAACCACCAGGGATTTTATCGAAGCCGACATTAAGATAGGAAACTTGCCGGTGTGTTTTGTGGACACTGCCGGCATACGCGAGTCAGATCATGAAGTTGAAAGGGAGGGGGTTCAAAAGGCCAGGCAGCGGGCAGACGATGCCGACACTGTAATCGCCGTACTGGACGGAAGCGAGAACCTCACGGATGAGGACATTAAGATCATTGAGGATATTCGGGAAAGGCACGTAATTATTGCCGTCAACAAGCGCGATCTTCCACAAAGCCTTAGCATTGAAGAAATGAATCGCCTCTTCCCCGGAAAAGATATCTTCTCCATCTCCGCCAAGGAAAACATAGGCATAGAAGCTCTTAAAGATCATATAGGCGCCTTCCATGCCAACCTTGCCGGCTATGGCCAACCGGATGTGGTCCTCACAAATCTCCGCCACAAGGAAGCCCTTGAAAAGGCTCTCCTTCTTATAGAGAGGGCTAAAAAGTGCCTGCTTGAGGGAGTCTCACCGGAACTTACTGCTTTTGAGCTGGGAGAAGCCCTTCGAAACCTTTCTCTGATCACCGGCGAAGGCGCGGGAGACTATGTTCTTGAAATAATTTTCAGCCGTTTCTGCGTGGGCAAATAGTAATCCGCCGCTTCTTGACCTCATTAGAAAAGCGCTTCAAATCCGCGTCCTCCTGAACGGCCGCTTTATTTACCCTGCATGCCCTCCAGAAAAGCCTCGACGTTCCGTCCTATAACGCCGTGGTTATAACCCCCTTCGAGGATTGCGAAATATCCTGCCCCGCATTTTTCACTTGCCCTCAGGATTATGCGACCCAGCTCACGGTAATCCCCGGTGGAAAGCAATCCCCCCCAGTCTTCCTCGTGATTGTCGAATCCCGCTGAGACACCTATGACATCAACGTCTTCGGGCATGCTCCTCTCAACGTTCATAAGGTACCGTTCCGGGTGGGCATCAGAGGGATTCAGAATATCGACATAGCCACTTTTCCCCAGTATATTCACCGTTCCATCGCCGAAGTGAAGATCAAAATCTATTATGAAAGCCCTGTTGATTTTACCTTCTTTTTTGAGCTTAGTTATGGCTATGGCCATGTTGTTGAAGTAGCAGAATCCCCAGGAGTTATCCGCCGACGCGTGGTGGCCCGGAGGCCTCACAAGCGCAAATGACGGTTCCTTCAATCCCGTAAAAGCCGCCTGAATTGAACCGCCGGCGGCGAGAGCGGCTATATTATAAATACCCATATTCCGAACATGTTCAATGTGCCGTTCCGTATGGCAGGCGGCTATATCCTCAATGTCCGCCGGAACCACGTCCTCGAAAGCTACCTTGCCTTTGAGGGCCGCGACGATGGGTTCGATGCGCCCCGGGGCCGCGGCTGGATCACCGCAGTAGGACGCGATGAATTCCTTGCTGTAGTACACCTTCATGGGAAGCCTCCTTCACATCGTAATGAGTTCTATCTTCTACCACACAATACCGGAGGCGAAAAGCAAATTGAACCCCGGCATTTTATTAATCTCCTGTTCCTGTGCGTCTTGCGGCTTGTTTTTTCCCGAGTATTTTGATACTTTTGACCTAAACCTGCGGGCATCACCGAACTATGGAATGGCGCGAAGCCGCGTGCCTCTCGAACATTTCCCGCCGGCGTCACCTGGCAGGCATGAGATGAGTACTACGGGTGAGTATATCGTAAAAAGGAGACTGCTACATGATTTTCAACGAAGAGTTTGAAACACTGCCCCGGGAAGCTTTGGAAGCGTTACAGCTCA
>JAQUQY010000178.1 GCA_028715865.1 Syntrophales bacterium | reverse complement strand
TTCAATGTACTCTATGACGACCCGTACATCCTCGCCTTCCATGTGAGCGTTATCGGTGCCCGAGGATATCTTTTTTTCTTTATCCAAGATCGTTGCGTTCATGCCTAGCAGCGCTTTTTCAGAGGCATTCCAGGCTATTTCAAAAGGAACGCCGTAGTCAGTCTTGAGCGTACCGTCAGTATAAAAGAATTTTCCTGATCTCACTCCTACTACACGGTCTCCAACCATGACGGCCGAGGTGCAGGCTGATAGAAAAAAAGCCGAAAGCGCCAGAATGATAATTTGTGTTTTAAAATGCCTCATGTCGCGTCTCCCTTTTTGCAGGGTAATCAATCATCAGAAGAACACAGATAAAAGCCTGATGATTTGAGTCGTCCTGCTTTCAAAAAGCCCGGGTGACAATATAGGCCAAGACACTTGCCATGTCAATCGTCGCGTGGTGATACTCCGCAACGAAGCCGTTACTGCAAAAAGAATATGAAATACGCCGCTCTCAGCACAGCCCAAAGCAGAACAGTGGATGTCAGCCCCATACATGCTGTCGAAAGCAGCCGGTGGCGGTGATTTTCTGCTCGTCTGTCGTTGTATCCCAAGAGGAAGGCCAGTCCGATGCCGGCTGCCACGCCTCCTCCGTGAGCCCAGTTATTGATTCCTGGAACGATAATCCCGAAGAGGCCTATAATCACAAGCCAGCCTAGAACCTGACGGTAAAGCGCTGTTCCGAAAGTGCCTCCCCGGGTTTTTCCGTAATAGAGGATCGTCCCGATCAGGCCGCAGACGCTTGCTGAAGCGCCGATGGTGAAGGGAACGCCTGCGAGGACTGATAGGACGAACCCGGAGATTCCCGTTATGGTGTAGATGGCGAAAAACCTGTGAAGGCCGAATTCATGGATGACCAGTGGCCCGATCTGGCGTAGAGCCAGCATATTGAAAAAAATATGCAAAATACCTCCGTGCAGATAAGACGCCGAAACCAGGGTCCACCATGCCCCAAACTGCTGTATGGGATAGGTTCCCGTGGCGCCCATGAGAAACAGGCTCTTGTTTGAAGGAGAAAGGAGCGCCAGGGGGTTTCCTGAAACACCAGGCGACGCGGGGTCGAGAACAAGCGAAAGGATGTAAAACACAGCGTTGACGGAAATTATGACTTTTATGATGTCGTAGGGATTGCTGAGCAGGGAACCTATGAAATCCCGCTTAAGGAGACTGGTTGGGTTTTTAGTGCCGCAATAAGGACAGGCTTCCTCTGAAGTGCTTATCAGTTTTCTGCAGTTGGGACAGAGCATTGACTTTCGTTCACGGGGATCCATAAGTTGTCCTTTTCATCATCGTCATGACAAGAGATATTTCATCATTACCGGTATGGCTATGAAGGTGCCGATAGAGCTTCCGATATTCACAAAGACCACCACCAGGAGGATCCGGGTTATCTTGTTGTGCCAGAAGCCCCTGATTGTCGAGATATCATCTCTCAGGGCGATGAAGTCCTTTACCTGTGGTTTACGAAAAGACGCCTCGGTGAGTCCGGCAACCCACCCGGCCGCCATCATCGGATTGAGCGAGGTTAGAGGCGCCGCCGCGACCGACGCGGCTATGGTTGCCGGGTGGGCAAACACTGCAAGGGCGCCCGCCCCGGCCAGAGTGCCGTTGACGACAAACCACCATTTCAACATGGCGATGCTCGCTTCAGCCCCCCCCCTGATGAAGCCCGTTACGATAATAGCGATGACAAGCGCCGAAAGCCCCCAGGTAATGAATCTTCCGAGTTTGCCTTTGGGGGGGATCTCATTCAATGGCTCAATATCGATATCTTTCCCGAGGTGCGTGAGTATTCCCGGCACATGTCCGGCACCCACGACGGCAACTACCTTGGGTCCAGCGGCGGCGGAAATGGAAGAAGCTATATACTTGTCTCTTTCGTCGATTAGAATTGCTTTTGCCTGAGGCTGTTGTTTTCCAAAGGTGCTAAGGGCTACTTCAAGCATGTCCCGTTTCTTCATGTCTTCGATTTCCTCTTCTGAAATATCGGGATCAAAAAAAAGGGACATGAGCATTTCAAATCCGATTCGTAGTTTGCTGAAGAAACCTGTTTTTCTCCAGGTCCTGAGAAGTGTTGTCCTGATGTCGCGGTCCGCGAGCACCAGGGAGGCTCCCGTTTCTTCGGCCTTCCTTATGGCACGAAGCATTTCTTCGCCCGGATTGATGCCGAACCTGTCAGCGAGCTTTTTCTGAACAGATGCCATAAGCAACTGGGAGAGCAGTAGGGAAGTACGCTTTTCCCTAACTATTTTTACGATGTCTGTCGCTTCCCAGTCCTCTTTTTTTTTGATGGCATCATAGCGGGACCGGCAAAGTTCAACACACACCGTGTGGGGCTGTTCTTCCTCAATGACCCGTTCCGCCAGGTCCGCGCTTTCCCGTGACACGTGCGCCGTACCGACAATAATTATTTCTTTCCCATCCAATGTCACACGTGTTACGTTTTCCGATATCATGCAAGTCCTCGTGTAGTAATTGCGCGAAGCTAACAATATTTAACAATGTTGTAAAGAGAAATGAAGATTTTCAGCCTCTTGCGCCGGCGCCTATTGGGAGCTGACAGGTCGCCATGGTTATGACCTGAAGGGCCAGGCGAGTCGCGGCATGTGGGCGGACGAAATGCCGCAAGCGGGTGGGGCGAGGCTGTTTGAAAACATCCTGAAATCAATGAGAATATATTGATATGAAGAGCCGGTTCAGCGTTGGAGACAGTGTAATATTGGAAATCACCGGGGTGGCCTTCGGGGGGAAGGGTGTCGGAAGGATCGATGGCATGGTTTTTTTTGTGCCTTTTACTGTCGACGGTGATGTGGTTGAGGTTGAAATCCGCAGTGTGCGGAGAAACTACATTACGGCGGAATTGAAGAATGTCCTGGCTCCTTCTCCTTTCAGGGTTGACCCTGTCTGTAAATACCATTCCCTGTGCGGTGGTTGCTGTTACCTGCATGTCTCAGGCGAGCGAGAATTGGCCCTCAAGGAAGGCCATGTCGTGGATTCCTTTCAGAGAATCGGTAAATTTCCAACTCCTCCTGTAAAACCCATAATTCCCTCGCCGGAGATGTATGGATACAGGCAGAAGGCGGAGTTTCACCGCTCAAGTGACAGACGTGGCAACTGCTCTGTCGGTTTCATGAGTATTGACGGAAAGACCCTCGTCGATATAGAGTACTGTCACATAGTAAAGGAGTCCATAAACAAAGAATACAGGCGCGTTAAAAAGGACCGCTCCATTTTGGAGCAGTCGCCGGAACGGATGGCATTCTGGTCTGATGTTCCCTATGGTACGAAAGGCGATATCATGAGAAGGGTGGGGGACAGGGAGATCATTGTTCCCGCCTCCGGCTTTTTTCAGGCCAACGCGCTCCTGGTTGAAAAGCTGGCGCGGCTTGTGGGAGAAGCATGCCGGGAATCGCAAGAAGGGGCGCTGCTGGATTGCTGTTGCGGGTCAGGACTTTTCTCCCTGTTTGCGGCACGGGAAAACCAGCCGGTCATAGGGATCGATGTTGATGGGGAATCTTTGCGATGCGCCCGGCTAAATATGGCGCGACAGGGTTTTTCTCAGTTTGTATTCTACAAGGGGACGCTTGAGAAGGTTCTGAAAAGGCTTCCCAATATGAATCCGGTTCCCATTGGTACGATAATACTCGATCCTCCGCGT
>JAQUQY010000177.1 GCA_028715865.1 Syntrophales bacterium | reverse complement strand
AAAGGAGAACATGTTAATGAGTAAACAAGGGAAAAATCGTCCGGTAACAAAAACAACTGTCCGCGAAATGAAGAAAAAGGGTGAAAAAATCACCATGCTGACTGCCTATGATTTCAACACGGCGGTTCTGATGGATGAAATGGGCGTAGACATTATACTGGTTGGCGACTCGCTGGGAATGGTTGTTCTAGGGTATGACAGCACTCTCCCCGTAACCATGGATGAAATGATTCACCACACAAAGGCCGTCACCCGGGGCGCGAAAAGGCCTATGGTCATCGCCGACATGCCTTTCATGTCCTACCAGGCATCGGTTGACGACGCCCTTATGAACGCGGGCCGGTTCATGAAGGAGGCTGGAGCTCACGGCGTCAAGCTCGAAGGAGGCAGGGAAGTCGCGGAAGTTGTCAGGCGGACAACGGGGGCCGGAATCCCCGTTATGGGTCACTTGGGCCTGACTCCCCAGTCGGTGCACCAGATGGGAGGTTTCAGGATGCAGGGAAAGACCGCCGAAGCGGCAAAGCGCATCAAGGAAGACGCCCTGATCATTCAGGAGGCCGGAGCTTTTTCGATTGTCCTCGAGGTGGTGCCGGCAGCCCTGGCCGAGGAAATAAGCGAATCCCTCGACATACCGACCATAGGCATAGGCGCGGGCCCTTACTGCGACGGCCAGGTGCTTGTAGTTAACGACATGCTGGGCATGTTTGAAAGGTTCACGCCTAAATTTGTAAAGAAATACGCTGACTTGGGAAGCGAGATAAAGAATGCCTTTCAGGAATACATCAAGGAAGTCAAAGAGGGTTCTTTCCCCGGTCCGGAACATTACTCCTGACAGAAGCGCCAGGGGCAGTTTTTCTTTTTCTCTTGCCATTTTCTGAATAATTTCTTATAAGAGGGCTCATTTTCAGCACTACCACTCTTTTGGAAAGGAGTTTCACGGCATGAATATTCTCATTTTCGGACCAAATGGCAGCGGCAAGGGGACCCAGGGAGCCATCGTGCAGAAAAAGTATGGTGTTCCGCACATAGAAACAGGTGTTATTTTTAGGCAGAACATCGCCGGCGGCACTGATCTCGGCAAGCAGGCGAAGGCCTTTATCGACAAGGGCGAACTGGTTCCCGACGACATCACAATTCCCATGATACTGAACCGCATCAAGGAGGCGGACTGCTCCAAGGGTTGGCTTCTTGACGGCTTTCCCAGGAACCTGGCACAGGCCGAGGCCATGTACGAAGCTCTGACGAAGGAAAATATTCCGCTAAACTACGTTATCGAAATCGAACTGGCCAGGGAAATCGCGAAAAAACGCATAATGGGGCGAAGGCTCTGCGCCAATGACAACAACCACCCGAACAATATATACATTGACGCCACAAAGCCTGCCGAAAAGGACGGGAAATTCGTATGCCGCGTCTGTGGAGGAGAACTGTCCACCCGTGCCGACGACCAGGATGAAGGAGCCATCGACAAGCGTCACAATATTTATTATGACGCCAATACCGGCACCATGGCGGCCATTAATTATTTCAAGGAACGGGCAACAGTGATAGGCGTTGACGGTGGACCTGGGGTTACGGAAGTGTCGGAGGAGCTTCTGAAAAAGCTCGGATAGGGGCATCAGCCCTTTTAACCTGAATTAAAGCCTTCCCCTTCACCGGAAGGCTTTTTTTCTCGAAAGCCAGCATGGATAATATCAGAAATTTCAGCATTATCGCCCACATCGACCATGGGAAATCGACCCTGGCGGACCGGATGATCCAGCTTACGGGACTCGCGGACAGCCGCACCTTCAGGGACCAGATCCTCGATTCCATGGACATAGAGAGGGAACGGGGAATAACAATAAAAAGCCAGGCAATCACCCTTCCCTATCGCGGGGCGGACGGAAAAAACTACTTTCTCAATCTCATCGACACGCCGGGACACGTGGATTTTTCTTATGAGGTTTCCCGTTCCCTGGCCTCCTGCGAGGGCGTCCTTCTGCTGGTGGACGCTGCTCAGGGAATCCAGGCCCAGACCCTGGCTAACCTTTATCTGGCCATGGAGCACGACCTGGAGATCATCCCCGTCATAAACAAGATCGATCTTCCCGCCGCCGACGTGGAAAAAGTTATGGAACAGATTGACGCTGAACTGGGTCTCGACGCCTTCGGCGCCATTCCCTGTTCCGCCAAGGAAGGCATCGGTGTCGAGGAGATCCTCGAAGCCATCGTCAAGCGAATACCGCCTCCCCGCGGCAACAGCGCCAAGCCCCTGTCCGCCCTGATTTTCGACGCCCAGTACGATGCCTTCCGGGGAACCGTGGTCCACTGCCGCGTTTTTGACGGCGCCATGAAGGCGGGGCGGACAATCAGGTTCATGCACAATAACACCACTTACCGGGTCGAAGAGGTTGGGCGCTTCGCCCTGAACAGGGAGAAGAAGGAAAGCCTGGAAGCGGGCGATGTGGGATACCTGCTGGCCGGCATCAAGAACGTTTCCGATGTTTCCGTGGGCGATACCATCACCGATGAACGAGCCCCCTGCGCGTCGCCGCTCCCGGGCTTCAAGGAAGCCAAGCCGGTCGTTTTCGCCTCCATTTATCCCATATCCTCCGACGACTACGAGGAATTGGCTGTAGCGCTGGAAAAATACAAGCTCAATGATTCGTCCTTCACCTATCAGAAGGATTCTTCCGTCGCCCTTGGACAGGGTTTCCGATGCGGATTCCTGGGCCTGCTTCATCTGGATATAGTCCAGGAGCGGCTGGAGCGGGAGTATGATCTATCCATTATTCTTTCGGTGCCCAGCGTACGATACCGCTTCACACTGAAGAACGGCGAAACCGTATTTATCGAAAACCCGGCTCATTACCCCGATCCCATAACCATAGCCAAGACTGAAGAACCCTACATCCGCGCTACAATGATGTTTCCCGAGCGCTACCTCGGCGCGGTGATGAAGCTGTGCATCGACCGGCGGGGTGAAAACTCATCCATCAGCTATCCCAGTCCGGACAGGGTGGAACTGCGGTTCGACCTGCCCCTGGCGAGCGTTATTTACGACTTTTACGACAACCTTAAATCCATGACCCAGGGCTACGGCTCTTTCGATTACGATATTATCGACTACAGGGAGAGCAGCCTTGTCCTTCTTGACATCCTGGTTAACGGCGAAAAGGTGGACGCCCTTTCCCAGATTGTTCATAGGAAAACCGCCCGCGAGCGGGCCGTCCTTGCCTGTGACCGGCTGAAGGACGAAATACCAAGACAGATGTTCAAGATCGCCATCCAGGGGGCCATAGGCGGGGAGGTAATAGCCCGCTCTACCATATCGGCCTTTCGAAAGGACGTAACGGCCAAGTGCTACGGCGGCGACATTACGAGAAAGCGCAAGCTTCTGGAGAAACAGAAGAAAGGAAAGAGGCGGATGAAGATGGTCGGTTCCGTATCCATCCCCCAGAGCGCTTTCGTGGCCATCCTCAAGTCGGACCAGGGCTGAGGCTTCACAGTTGGTCTCCCCTTCCACAGACGACGGGCGCCGGGAAAGGCCGGCTGACAAAGACCCCGGCGATTCACCGGGTATCTATATACATGTCCCCTTCTGTTATTCCCGCTGCGGCTACTGTGACTTCTACTCTACCACGGACTCTTCTCGCGTTTCAGGCTACCTGGATGCCCTGGAGCGGGAGATGGATTTTTACCGTAATGACTTCGGGAACTTCAACAGCGT
>JAQUQY010000176.1 GCA_028715865.1 Syntrophales bacterium | reverse complement strand
GGGGGGTGAATGTTTTTTTAACATCAAAAAAGGCACTCTCAGGACGGAGGCAGGACGTGCCCCAAGGGCGGACCTGACGGTACATGCCCCTTTCAACTTGTGGATGGACATCATGACCGGGAAGGCTGATGGACAGTCGCTGTTTATGGAAGGGGCCTACCAGGTCGAAGGCGATCTCAACCTCCTGATGGACATGAAAAATATTTTTGGCGGTAATGCCTGATGCCGGATTCCTGTTAACCCGCTTTGGGATGTACCATCCCCGGGGTGGATGTTGAATGCCTGCCGTGATATCATAAACAACAATTTTCAGGCCATGCTTTGCTGCGGGCGGGAAGGGGAATAGCATGACCACTAAATGGAATCAAGGGTTCGGAGGCATAAAATCTCCACATTACGACAACGAGCCTGACTTCAGGCGTCCCATACTGTATATTCCACCGGAAAAAGGACAACGCCTTTTCAGGCGGCTTGAGTTTCTTTATGGCGCGAAAAGAGCCAGGGAAATAATGCCGGAACTTTTGCGCCTGATGAAAGTCCATCACGCCCACAAGCGCCAGGAATGGGTAAATGAAGAGAAATCTTTTGTTCCTGAGGAGCGTTTCAGCGAACGGGACATGATTCTCATTACCTATGGCGACATTATACGTACTGAAGAAGGATCGCCCCTGGCAGCCCTGGCAAATTTTTTAAAGGCCCTGCGCCGTAGGGCGCCTGTATTCAACACCATCCACATTCTGCCCTTCTTTCCCTATTCTTCGGACCGTGGATTTTCCGTTGTCGATTACCGGCAAGTCGATCCAGCGCTGGGTTCATGGAGGGATATAGAAGACATTGGTTCGGATTTTCGATTGATGTTTGACGGCGTATTCAATCACGCGTCTTCAAAGAGCGTCCCCTTTCAGGAGATGCTCGGCGGAAATCCCGATTATGAAGACTTCGCCATTACCTTTGAATCCAAGGACGAACTCACCCCTGAGCAGAGGAAAATTCTTAGACGTCCCCGCACTAGTGACATTCTGACCCAGTTTTATTCGCTAAACGGCCCGCTATGGGCCTGGACCACTTTTTCGCCCGACCAGATTGACCTCAATTACCGAAATCCAAGGGTTCTCCTTAGCGTAATTGAGATGCTGCTGCTCTATGTCCGCAGGGGAGCCGGCATAATCAGGTTGGATGCCGTAACCTATCTTTGGTGGGAATCGGGGAGCACCGGGGCAAATCTTGAACAAACCCATGAAATTATAAAGCTGTTTCGTGATGTGCTGGATGTGGCCGCCCCTAGAGTGGCCCTGGTAACGGAGACGAATGTTCCATACGAGGAGAACATTTCCTATTTCGGTGACGGAACGGACGAGGCGCAGATGGTCTATAATTTTTCTCTGCCGCCCCTGGTTCTTCACGCCTTTTATCGCCAGGACGCAAGCTATTTAACCAGGTGGGCCGAGAACATTGCCTACCCTTCAGAGAGAACCACCTATCTGAATATTCTCGATACCCATGACGGCATCGGGCTTCCCGGCATAAAGGGGATTCTGCCCGAAGAGGAAATGGATTTCCTCATATCATCGGCGCGACAGCACGGGGCCTGTATTTCCTACTGGGGAACCGATGAATCATCAAAAGCTCCTTACGAAATCAATTCGACATGGTACAGTGCCCTTAACCTGGACAGCGTGAACGAAGACCGTTCCTTTCAGGTCAAGCGCTTCGTGGCTTCCCGCAGCATAGCCTTGGCCCTGAAGGGTATTCCGGGAATATATCTTCACGGGTTCATCGGAAGCCGCAGTGATATTCAGCTTGCCCTTCGCACGGGCGTGAAACGGGACGTCAATCGCTCCATTATCGATGAGACCCAACTTACAAGGGCGATTGTAGAACCAGGTTCCAAGCTACACCACATAATTGACCGCCTTGGCCGCCTCCTGGAAATACGTGTTCGCCATGAATCTTTCCATCCCAATGGAGCCCAGCGGGTCTTGTCCCTGGGTCCCGATGTATTCGCCCTTATGCGTATATCGCCCTCTGATAGCATGCATATTCTGGCAATCACCAATGTGACGGAGCGGCGGAGCAGAATCGAAATTTCCTGTGGTGAACTTGGTTTTGTTGAGTCTCAGTGGTATGACCTGGTGGCCGGAAGGGGGCTGGTGGTTAGGGACGGGAAGCTTGCTGTTGAACTTGAGCCATATGATGTGCTGTGGCTCGCGCCCTTCAGTGAGATTGAGCGAAGCATAGAGTCTCAGGGGAATTCCGTTTAATCGAATAATAGAGGCGCAACGCGGGAATAGTTTCGCCGCGTTATTGGGCATAGGTCATGAAAGTTTTCCGGGCAAGATAATTTTGTTCAATGGATATGTGATTGCTATGAAAGAAAGGTTCTACGGTTTTTACGCCACATCCCTGTATCTTCCGCTGTCGGCGTTGTCACGGCGCTGGAGAAGATTTACGAACAGAATTCGGGGTAAAGAGGATCCTTTTCTGCAGGAGACATCACTTCCCGCGGTATCGTGGAGAGAATGTACCCGGTTCCGGGCTGTCAGGCTCATGGAAGAGGAGAACCGTAACGGAAATGTCAGGATCAGTGAACTTGGGATAATTGCCGCACTTGCAGCCGAATGTCCCGACGACACCAATATTTTTGAAATTGGTACCTTTGATGGAAGAACAACCCTTAACATGGCCTTGCAGTCGCCTCCATCCTGCAGGGTGTATACACTCGATCTCCCTCCGGATCAGGAAACGCGATACGATCTTGATGAAGGCGACCGGCATATGGTGAACAAACCGGAATCAGGATCACGATACCGCAAATATATGGCATCCCGTCCCGGGGTAGCGGGGAAGATAAGCCAGCTCTACGGAGACTCAGCGGTTTTTGATTATACTCCCTGGGAGAACTCCTGTTCCCTTGTCTTTGTTGACGGTTCTCACGCCTATGACTATGCCCGTTCAGACACCTGGGCCGCCATGAAGCTGGTTCGGAAAGGCGGGGTGGTTGTCTGGCACGATTACGGCATATGGGAAGGTGTCACAAGAGCGCTTGAAGAGCTGGACGCGAGGGAGGGTTGGGGGCTGCGAGCCATCGCCGGTACCAGTCTGGTATACTGGAAAAAATCATCCTCCTGAAAAAATGTACGGTGAAGAACTCCGCCAAAAGTAGATGTTTGATTCCTGACCTGGTACCGTTTCACGCTTTGTCATGCACTCGGACAGCGTGGCCCAGCGCTCCACGCAGCGAGTTTTGTTCCGAAGGGCTGGCTGTTACACGGCACTATTACCTTGTCACTCTTTAACTGACGCAAGGAATTATTCTTGGTCTTCACTCGTAGCTTAACATTCGCGATCATTACATGCGAATCTTCGCCTGTGACACGGCACTAGAGCTTGTGTGTTTTTCCGGCAAGCACCTTGCGTGGTTTAGATCCGTCGGAGGGTCCCACAATTCCTTCGGCCTCCATCCTTTCGATGATGCGGGCCGCCCGGTTGTAGCCGATTTTCAGGTATCGCTGTACAAGGGATATGGATGCCTGGCCAAGATCATTAACCAGCTCAACGGCTTCGTCGTAGCGGTCGTCGTAATCGTCATCCTCCTTTGACGAATCCTCCCTGCCCTCGGGAGTGTACTTGGCTATTGACTCGTCATAATCAGGGGCTCCCTGCCGTCGCAGGAATTTTACAACATTCCCGCTCTCCCGGTCAGAGACGAAGGCGC
>JAQUQY010000175.1 GCA_028715865.1 Syntrophales bacterium | reverse complement strand
GTCACTCTCAGGACAAACAATTGAGATTATCAGTACCGACGCCGAAGGGCGGCTCATACTCGCCGATGTCCTTACCTACACGAAAAGGTTCAAGCCGGCGGCAGTCATCGACATCGCCACCCTCACAGGGGCCTGTGTTATAGCCTTGGGAGACTTCCTTACGGGGATGTTCGTTAATGATGAAGCCCTCAAAGAAAGACTCATCAAAGCTTCCGAGACAACGGGGGAATCGCTCTGGGAACTGCCACTCTGGGATGAATACGAAGACCTGATAAAAAGCGACTTCGCTGACATGAAAAACACAGGAACCCGCGCGGGAGGAGCCATAACGGCAGCGCTTTTTCTGAAGAAATTCGTGGATGATTATCCCTGGGCTCATCTCGACATCGCGGGCCCCTGCTTCCTTGCCAAGGAAAAGGGCTATATTCCCAAGGGAGCTTCGGGCGTCGGGGTTCGACTTCTTGTGCAATTCCTAAAATGCTGGACTGACAAAAAGAATGAGCCCGATTCTCGAGATTGAAAAGCTCAAAACCTTCTTTCATACCCGTAAGGGCGTTGTAAAGGCCCTTGACGGCGTGGACCTTGCGCTGGATCGGGGAGAAACCCTGGGGATAGTGGGAGAATCAGGCAGCGGCAAAACAGTTCTTGCCCTTTCGATAATGCGCCTTGTGCCGCAGCCGCCGGGAAAAATCGCCGGCGGACGTATTCTCTTCAAGAAGAGGAATCTTCTTGATCTACCGGAGAATGACATGCGCAAACTTAGGGGCAGGGATCTTTCGATGATTTTCCAGGAACCCATGAACTCCCTCAACCCGGTCATTCGAATCGGCGAACAGATTGCCGAGGGCATACGCCTTCACAAGGGACTCCCGAAATCGGAAGCCCTCGATCACGCCTGCGACATGCTCAGGCTCGTCGGCATGCCCTCGCCGGAAACACGCCTGAAAAGCTACCCTCACCAGTTGAGCGGCGGAATGCGTCAGAGGGTCATGATAGCCATGGCCCTTTCCTGCGGTCCGGCACTCATGCTCGCAGATGAACCCACCACCGCCCTTGACGTAACCATCCAGGCACAGATTCTCGACCTCATCGCCCGCCTGAAGGCCGAAACCGGCTCGTCGGTGATCCTCATCACCCACGATCTGGGCGTCATCGCCGAGGCGGCCCAGAAGGCCGCCGTCATGTACGCGGGAAAAATCGTTGAGTACGCTTCCGTAGACGATCTCTTCTCAAATCCGCTTCATCCCTACACTGTTGGGCTCATGGAATCCATGCCCCGCATGGCTCTTGTTGATGGGCGCCGCGGCAAACTCAAAGTAATTCCCGGTACCGTTCCCAACCTGGTGGAACTGCCTCTAGGATGCAGTTTCCAGGACAGGTGTTCTTCCGCCATGGAAATCTGCCGCGAGAAAGAACCCGAAGCCTTCGTGAAAGGCCTTGCTCACCGGGCTTGTTGCTGGAAGTACCTTTAGGGGAACCATGACGGAACGCTCCCAAAACAGCTATACAGACGCACTTGAAACGCGCAGCCCTGACCCGGAATCATCCACCCTTGTGGAAATGGTCAACCTGAAAAAATATTTCCACCTGAGCGGTGGGCTCTTTTCTCGTCGACAGGCCACCGTCAAAGCCGTGGACGGCCTTTCTCTGAATATAATAAAAGGCGAGACATTGGGGCTCGTCGGAGAAAGCGGCTGCGGAAAAACAACCCTTGGAAGGATGCTGTCACGACTTGAAGAACCAACGGAGGGCATTATACGCTACGGCGGAGAAGAAATCACCGCCCTGACCGGGGAAAACCTCAAAAATTTCAGAAAGCGGGTACAGTTTATTTTTCAGGATCCATACTCCTCACTGAACCCGCGCATGAATGCCGGCGCCATCGTGGGAGAATCCCTTGGCATACACAACATCGCCGGAGGCAAGGAACGGCGAATGCGAGTGATTGAGCTTATGGAAAAAGTGGGTTTGACGGAAGAACAGACAGGACGCTATCCCCACGAATTCAGCGGCGGACAGCGGCAGCGGATAGGCATTGCCCGAGCTCTATCAGTCAGTCCAGATTTGATTATCGCCGACGAACCCGTCTCAGCCCTTGACGTTTCCATACAGGCACAGATCCTTAACCTTCTCAGCGGACTCCAGGATGAATTCAATCTTACCTATCTCTTCATAAGCCATGACCTGGGAGTAGTGGGACACATGAGTGACAGGATAGGGGTAATGTACCTTGGAAAAATCGTGGAATCATGCGGCAGGAAAAAGCTTTTCCAAAATCCTTGCCACCCATACACCATGGCGCTTCTCGCCGCTGTACCAGTCCCCGATCCCGGCCATAAAAAGAAAAGATTGGCCCTGGGTGGAGACATCCCCAGCCCATTCGACCCGCCCGCGGGTTGTTCCTTCCATCCAAGATGCCCCTTCCGCATGGCTATCTGCTCCGAAGTCCAACCTGAACTCAAGCAGCGATATCAAGGACACTTCGCCGCCTGTCACCTGGCCACATAAAAAAACCGGTTTCACAAAAAAACCTTGACGGGAAAAACACAAAAGACTAAGTAGTGAGACCTGTTTTTGGACTCTTTTTATCGTGATATATTAACGATAGGCCTCGCAAACAGAAGCCGGATGGAAAATATGAAAATTCAAGCGCCCGTAGCTCAGCTGGATAGAGTGGCAGACTTCGAATCTGTTGGTCGTAGGTTCGAATCCTACCGGGCGTACCAGAAACGAGACCGTAACACGTTTATCATACAGGGCTGCTAGCTCAGCTGGTAGAGCAACTGACTCTTAATCAGTAGGTTCGGGGTTCGAGCCCCCGGCAGCCCACCAAGAAAAACAAGGGGTTAGGCAACATGCTTAACCCCTTAATTTTTGTTTTGCTACCCTATTGCTACCCGCGGAGAGCGTCATGCGTCATCCCGGGTGAGCCTTGTGACAAATCTGATTGGTTGTCGGGAACACCTCTGAGCTAATAAATCGACCAAGAACCAATCTGTGTCATGCTCCTCTGCAATCGGCTTGTTTTCAGATTTTCATTTTCTTCAATTGTCCAGAAAAGACAGAATGAAACTTATCTGCAGTGTCCATGAGCCATTGAAAGCTGGCTTCCCAATTCATGTTGTTTGCCACATCGATGGTGTGGACAGCCCTGATCCTACTCGCTTTTTTCCCTTCCAACTCCATCCACTCAAGTTCGTATGGCAGTTTGGATTCGATTGCATTCCTCTGATCCTGCAATGCATTGAACAACGGCTTTGAATCAGGGATGTAAAACTCACAACGAATCTGCTCATTGTCGGCATCAACGATGAGACAGAGATGTGCTTTCGAGTTTCCGATAGTGATATCGAACCAGTGCTGTGGATAAGCCTTGCGTAGCCTAAGTGTGGACCCATGCGACGATGCATACTCTTTGAATTGTGTCCAAAACTCAAGCTGCATCAGGCGACGGTCTGACAAGTCTGAGCGTGATGTAGTCTGCTTGATTGCCTTGGCCCAATCATTCGGCATGGACACAACATGAAATTTTGGAGCGTAAGGCGAATCTCCGATTTGCCATAACTCCATACGAATCGCAAAAATGTTAATCTTGTCATCCGTATGCTCGTTCAACCAATCAACTGCCCTCTTGTGTTCGTCTCGCACATCCTTCACAATCCAGATGACGATTTCCGCATCGAATCCAGATGCATATGTGATAACTTTGCCCAAGTGATCGT
>JAQUQY010000174.1 GCA_028715865.1 Syntrophales bacterium | reverse complement strand
TTTTCTCTATAAGGAAAGGCGAACCATTTGCTGGGAGACATATAGAAACAGAAGCTCTTGGCGGCCGGGCCGGAAGAAAGGGCCGTCGGCAGCCATGGAAACAGGGACCGGGGGAGGAGAGGCAGCTAATGGCTGAAATCCGAAATATCTGCAATCTTGGAACGGGAACAATGGGATTCGGTACCGCGCTGGTTTTTGCGGCGGCGGGTTTCAACGTCAGGATGTTCGGCCGGTCGCATGAAAGCGTAGACCGGGGGCTTAGAAATATCGGTGCGGGCCTTCGGGCGTTGCTCCAACACGATTTTCTGAGCGAGGACGATATCCCTGAAATCACCGGGCGGATCAGGGGCGTAACCTCGCTGGAGGAAGCCTCCGAGGAAGCGGATTTTGTAATCGAATCGGTACCGGAAGACCTGGAACTTAAGCGGAATCTCTTTGCTTCCATGGACAGGCTCTGCCCTACCCGGACGATTTTCGCAACTAACACATCCGGATTGAGCCCGACGGCAATTGCCGAAAAGATAGATAGGAAGGAAAAGTTCCTGGTGACTCACTTCTGGAACCCGCCTCACCTCATTCCACTGGTGGAGATAGTTCCATGTGAACAGACCTCGACGGAGACTTTAGCCGCGGCGGAAAAGCTCATGCTTCAAGCAGGCAAGAAGCCAGTGGTTCTGAAGCGGGAAGCCCCCGGGTTCATAGGAAACCGCCTCCAGCTGGCCCTTCTGCGGGAGGCTTTTCACATTGTTGAATCCGGAATAGCCGAACCCGAAGAAGTGGATGCCACGGTGCGTTACAGCCTGGGGCGCAGGCTCGGCGTAACGGGGCCACTGGAAAGTGCGGACCTGGGAGGGCTCGATGTTTTCTTAAGCATATCTGACTACCTTAACAAGGACCTGTGCGCCGCTCCAGGCGTCTCCCCACTGCTGAGGGATACAGTGGCCAGGGGGGCGATGGGGGCAAAGACTGGCACAGGCCTGTATGAATGGACGCCGGAAAGTCTTGCGAAGATCAGAGAGGCCAGGGAAAGGGAGCTTCTAGAATGGATGAGGAAGGACAATAAAGGATGAGGGGCCGGCGGCGGCGTCTATATTTGGTCCTGTCTGGACGGCACTTTACCTCCTTATGGGCGTGGCAGCGTGGATGGTCTGGCGTGTCGGAGGGTTTCTAGCAGCACCCGGGGCACTTGCCTTGTTTATCCTTCAGCTTGCGGTGAATGCCCTATGGACCTGGCTCTTTTTCCGATGGCGCCTCGGCGCGGCTTCCTTCGCCAACATAGTGCTTCTCTGGTTCTTGATCATGGCAACGATCTTTAGCTTCCGGCGCGTAAGCCCACTGTCAAGCATACTACTAATCCCCTACCTCTTCTGGGTAAGCTTTGCTTCAATTCCGAATTATAAGCTCTGGCAACTCAACCCCTGGATTTTGGGATAATCAGGTTTGTAGCGCGGATGCCTCTGGAGGTAATCTTACTCTTAAAAAAAAAGGGGGGGGGGTCGTGCAATAATGGCCGTGAACCGTCCCGGGTGTTCCGGATCCTCCGCTAGTTGAGTCCGGCCACAATGGCCGGGGTATTCCGGTACTGCTGGCTTTCAATCGGAAACCAGTGCTACTAGTGCCGTGTCACAGGCGAAGATTCGCATGTAATGATCGCGAATGTTAAGCTAAGAGTGAAGACTAAGAATAATTCCCTGCGTCAGTTAAAGAGTGACAAGGTACTAGCGTTTAGTTGATGAAAATTTCTTTCACCGCAATGTATTTGCCAATCGGATCCATGAAGATCTTGAGGAAAAGGTGGAAATATAAGTTGCCACATTCATCAGGAAACGATAAAAGAGCTGGTAAATAGAATTAAACAAGTTTTGCCTATAATCTCGGCATTCTTAGTTAAAACATTCCTTGAAGGGGCATCCCGATGGCGAAAAAAATTAGGCCTTTCCTTACCTCCCGGCCGTCACTTAATCTGCTCTATAGATTTATCAGGGTTTACTCGATGACATTTCGTTTCTCTGTGGAGAACGAGCAGAACTGGATGAACTACATGAGAAGAGGCGGGAAAGTTCTGCTCTGCACCTGGCATCAGCAGTTTTTTGCCGCGATACGTCACTTCAAATCCTATGTAGCATTCAATCCAAGCCTGATGATCAGCAAGAGTTTTGATGGAGAGATCATTGCCGGTGTTGCCGAGAGGACCGGTTGGCGGACTGTTCGGGGTTCCTCTTCTACCGACGGAGGCAAGGCTCTCAAGGAAATGATCGGAAACCTGAATCAGTACGGTTTAGCCGGTCATATCCTGGATGGTCCGAAAGGGCCTGCCGGTCGTGTAAAGGCTGGTGCAATCCAGCTTGCGCTTATAACAAACGCGGTCATCGTTCCCTTCTATACAACGGCGGAACGGGCGTGGTACTTTAACAGCTGGGATACATTCATGCTTCCCAAACCCTTCTCAAAAGTGACTCTGCGTTTTGGAGAGATGATCAACCTCCATGATCCGGGTCACAATAATGATTTTGAAGGCTGGAGGATTGAACTCGAAAATATCATGCGGCCTGGGCTTATAGTAACAAACCCTTGAGAAACAAACTCTTTCCGTACACTTGTTACAGCACATCCTTTACCAATTTTGGCCCCCAACGGGCAAACCGCCTTCAGCTGGTTTCGGGCAGACTAATCCGGAACTCTCCAGGTTGAATTATAAATCACAATAATTTGATTTGGCTGACCACTGATTATTGAAATGCAACGCGAATTTTTTAGGAATTCACTACGGTTGGAGAAATATATGCCCGCCAGAATAATAGAACGGTCCGTTTCGGTTGTTTACCTCTCAATCTATATGGGTTCGAACCCGTCTTTGCCCAGGCCGCATACCGGGCAAACCCATTCCTCGGGCAAGTCCTCCCAGTCGGTCCCGGGAGCGATACTTGATGCAGCATGACCCTTTTCGGGATCGTAGATGCAGCCGCAGGCAGTGCATTCGTATTTCATCATCAGGAGTCTCCTTATTAGCTAATTTAATTCGAATTTACAGCAATTTCCTTTTCTGGCGCTTGAGTATATGATAAAGGAGTCTCGCATGTCAAAAGTGAAGACAGATCTTCCTTTCAAGCGGCGTTGAGTTCATCAAGTTTGTCGGCATGAGATTACGTTCAGGTGCCGCAGAAGGTACGGTAGGCCTGGGCTGAAGGTGATGGAGGTGTTCGATATTCGGCTTTTTCTGGTGAGTCTTCGTAAGGGTCTGAGAGAACCTCCACAAGACGCTCCATTACGCTCAAATCATTGTATTGAACAGCGGCTTCCAGCGCGGCTTCAACCCTGTGGTTGCGGGGAATCAACGCGGGGTTGTTGGCGCGCATCAGCTCAAGTGAGGCAGATATCGGTTCCACCTGCCGGTTAATCCGGGCCTTCCAATGTTCATGCCACCGGATAAACTCCGGACTGCGAAACATGGGAACATCTTCCGTCAATTCAAATGCAAGATCGCGGAAGGAGTTA
The DNA here is from genome assembly GCA_028715865.1 of Syntrophales bacterium. Taxonomy (GTDB): domain Bacteria; phylum Desulfobacterota; class Syntrophia; order Syntrophales; family UBA2210; genus MLS-D. Next base: position 259 of record JAQUQY010000174.1, on the reverse strand, counting down.
GTAAAATCCGCACGATGATGGTGGAGAACCTCGAGCAAGCCTTCGGCAAGATCCTCATCACCGCTTTCTTCGGTGAATAATCCCAGTTTTGCTCTCATTCGGGCAATCCAGGCGCGCTGGAACATTTCCGGAAATGTGTCGACCGCGTCCCGCGCAAGCTGAAGGGCTTTCTCCCGGTTGTCATTCAACAGCGGGAGCAGGGCTTCAGCAAAGCGGGCGAGATTCCAATGGGCTATCTTCGGTTGATTGCCGTACGCAT
>JAQUQY010000173.1 GCA_028715865.1 Syntrophales bacterium | reverse complement strand
TGATTGTCAAAACCTGGGAAAGTGCCATGGACAATGCCACAGGGACAGATATTTCGGCGACATCTCCATAGTGCCGGGCGGATTTGAAAGGGGCCCCTCCAGCCTCTATAGAACTGTTCCACAGGCACTTAAGAAATCGGGAGCCGCTATTGTCTACGGGCATGGCGTTTTCACCACCGGGATGGAAGACTTCAATGAAGCCTTCAACCGGATGCTAACCATAGAAAAAGAATGTCTCGAAGAGTATTACCGCCGAGTCAACAATTAAAGTCTGAGACAAAACCTGTTCTTTTTTCGTTTCTGTGCCGTTTTTTCACACACCCAAATAATTTGAAAGAGGAGCGGAAAGAAGTTCTGAAAGGAATTTCTCAATCGCCTGGCGGATTAAATCTTTTTTTCCAGTAAATTCTATGATTTGCCTTTCTATTGCGGTTGGGGCCGGAGTAGTGTATTTTACAAATTAAGTTTAAGTCCGGGCCTTGCCATCCGGAAACGGCTTTAACGCCGGTGGTTAGTAATCAAATCTAGAGACAGAGGTTACGTGCATGAAGAATTTCTCCCTTCCTGTCCTGGCCTTGGCTGCCGTGGCATTTATTATTTGCGCTTGTGCCACCGTTCCGGTTACGGGACGGAAACAGTTAAGCTTTGTTCCTCCCGCAACTATGCTCGCAATGAGCCAGCAGCAATACGGAAACTTTCTCAAGGAAACCGAGCTGAGCAAAGACCAGGAAAAGACGGACATGGTGAAAAGGGTCGGCGAAAACATAAGGGGCGCCGTGGAGCTATACTTCACGCAAAGGGGAATGGGCAGGGAACTGGAAAACTACGACTGGGAATTCAACCTCATTGAAAGTGAAGAAATCAATGCCTGGGCCATGCCGGGCGGAAAGATTGCTGTTTATGCCGGCATTCTTCCCGTTACGAAAGACGAAAACGGGCTGGCCGTTGTCATTGGCCACGAAATCGGACATGCCGTTGCCGGTCACGGATCGGAACGGATGAGCCATCTTCTTGCGGTCCAGATGGGCGGAATGGCACTGGCGGTGGCAATGGCCAACCGTCCCGAGGCAACGCAGCAGCTATGGTTTACCGCCTTCGGCCTCGGCGCTCAGGTGGGTTTTGTGCTCCCATACAGCCGCCTCCAGGAACACGAAGCCGATCGGCTCGGACTTATTTTCATGGCCATGGCCGGCTATGACCCCGAAAGCGCACTATCCTTCTGGGAGAGACTGGCAGCTGAAAAGGAAGGAAAGGCTCCGCCCGCCTTTCTAAGCACACACCCGACGGACGCCGCGCGCATCCAGCAGATCAGAAACCTCATGCCGGAAGCCCAGCGCTACTACCATGATTATAAGCGTTATCACTCAACCCGGTGACTCTATCCTGTTTGCCGCACCGCAAGAGGCCGCCTTCAGAACAGGTACTCTTCCCGGATCGGCGAGAATACCTCCACGACAAGGGAGTCTTCCATTACTTCGGCGCTATGCTCCTGATCACCTTTAAAGCACCAACTGTCGCCGGGTTCGGCGTCGAAGGTTTCTCCGCCGGCAAAAAACCGCATTTTCCCCGAGATCAAGTAGCCGATCTGCTCGTGGGGATGGCTGTGGGAAGGAACACGGGAACCTTTGTTCAGCCTGAATTCTCCCAGCAGGGTTGAACTTCCATGGATCAACGGTTTCAGTTCAATTCCTGGAAGGATTTCCTTGTAGCTCTTATGGTTATTTTTCGTGAAAATCACTATACATGCCCTCTATTCCTGTCCATTATTTGATGACTTCGTAAATACCATGTTGGTCCTGGACGATGTTAGAATAGGTTACAGCGACTTTTTACGGAACCATCTTATTTTGGTATTTCGTTTTTGCTTTTTCAGGGAGCTTTCAGTGCCGCCCTGAAAAGGCTCCTTTTCCACGAAGCGTGTGGTCTATTATTTGAAGATTTTCCAGAATTCAGTTATTGTACCAGGATATGCGGACGGCCTCTCCCGGCGTATTTGACTTTAATACAATTCTTCGTCATGCAAGGCAACTTAAAAGAGAATCCGTCAATTCCCGTGAGGGTCCAATGGCTGGCCGCCGGGCCTGTCCTCGAATATTTCTTAACTTCGGCTTTCCAGTCAATTGGAAGCAGCCGACTTAGATGGAATCATACTCCAGGACCTGAAGGGCCGGCTTAACTGCTCATTGCTGTCATTAGGCGTCCCCGGACAAACAGAGGCCTGTTCCTTAATTGAAGGCTGTTTGGTGATGGCATCAAAGTTGTCGGTTTATTAAAGAGCTTCCACATTGCCCGGAGCATACGTGACACAAAAAAACCATGACCACAGTTCGGTTTTTACCTGCGCAAAGCTGTTGTGCAGAATTCTGCTTTTCGCGATAGCCGTTCTCTCGGTGATTCTACTCGCCCTTACCTGGACTGGCCCCTTCCTTGTAGAAAGGATCCTTACGGGATACATGGAAAGGGCCGGCCTTGAGCGTCCCAAGGTACGGGTGGAATCCATAACCCCCCGGGGAATACACTTGAGCGGCCTGCAAGCCCAGGATGGGCGCCTTAGTGTAGACTTTGTCTCCATCCATGTATCCCCTTCCGGCCTCAGGCGGGGCAAGGCAGACCATATAGCAGCCAGCGGCTTTAACTGGCAAATTAGTCTTGGGGACGGGAAAGCGGACCTGGGACTTCCAGACCTCGAGGCCGGCGGTTCCTCTCAGGGACCACTGATAATTCCTTTCCGGTCGCTGATGCTCGATTCCTCTTCCATAATTATCGACTATGAAGGGGTTCCTCTGCGAATTCCATTCTCCCTGCTGCTTGAATCCACCGGTGATAATATCCTGAAGATGACGGCCCGATGTAAACCCCTTGGCATTCCCATGGACATTGAGGGACTGGGCGACCTTTCCTCCGGAGCCGCGACGCTTCATGCCCGAGTTTCCTCCGTAAGGAACCTTTGGGGGTACGTATCGGAAGAAAGAGCCAAGGCGCCTTTAATTTCCGGTTCACTAGACATTAATGCCACATGGAATCGCGGTCCGGGAGTTGCCGGATGGGGAAAGTTTGACCTTTATGCGGAAGCAAAAAATCTTTTTTTCAGCGTTTTCAACCTCAGCGGACGCCTTGATGAAGGGTCTTTCAGGGCGCTGGGCGGCATCAACGAGAACCGGATCTTTGAGGAACTGGCAGCTGGCCTTCTTATTCGTGGACTCTCCTTCATGGATTACAACCTGGAAAGCATGGACATAATATTGGATGAGCTGGGAACTTCTTCGAGTTTTTCGGCCCGCCTTGATACACCATTCAAGGCCACCATCGCCGCTAATGGAACTCACCCCTCCATTCAGCGTATTCTGGAAAAAAGAGAATCTTTCGAGGGCATCTTTGACTGGGAAATAACTGGCGAGATACCGGGAGAGCTTGCCTCCCGCTATTCCGGTCCAATGGCCGCCATAGAAGGAATCCTTCCCCTGCAGGCCGAGGGAACTATTTCACTCCATATTCCAAGTTGGCCGGAGTGGATTGTAGAAGCACGGATACTGAAGAGCATGGCCGGCCCATTACCGATTCTCATTGCCGGACAGGGTCTGCGCCTGGAGGGCGTTTACGCCCTCGTCAATGGAGATTTTCGTGCTGACAGAAATGGATTGGCGGGAAATCTAAGCAGCGGAAGCCTGCTTGGCATTGAGAAAGTCATCCCCCTCGACAATACAATGCCTATGGTAATTGATGCCTTGGAAATCGGACCGCGAGACACACGTTCCCTGGCGT
>JAQUQY010000172.1 GCA_028715865.1 Syntrophales bacterium | reverse complement strand
GGCCACTGTTCCTGGGCCTCCGGCATGACCGTGTGATTTGTATAGCTGATGACCCGCGTAGTGATGTCCCATGCGGATTCCCAGTCGTATCCCTCCTGATCCACGAGAATCCTCATCAATTCAGGCACCGCCAGAGCCGGGTGAGTGTCATTGAGCTGCATGGCGGCCTTGTCCGACAGGTTGTCCAGGGTTTCATTTTTTATACGGTGACGCCGGATGATATCCTGAATCGTGGCGCAAATGAAGAAATATTCCTGTTTCAGCCGCAGTTCCTTTCCCCGGAAGGCGTCGTCCCGGGGATAGAGCACCCGGGTGATGTTTTCCGACTCATTTTTATCAGCCACCGCATCCAGGTAGTCTTCCTTGTTAAAATAGTCCAGGTTGAATTCATTGGTCGCCCGGGCCGACCACAAACGCAGGGTATTTGCGGTAAAACTTCCGTAACCCGGGATAGGGTAGTCATAGGCCAGCACATGGATTCTTTCCGTATCCAACCACATATAGCAGAGGCGCCCGGCCTCATCAATACGGCTCTCAATCTTCCCGTAGAAATTGACATCAAAGCGGACTTCCTTCCGAAGGGTTTCCCATGGGCTTCCACCGTTCAGCCAGAAGTCGGGTTTTTCCACCTGGTTACCATCAACGATGTCCTGGCGAAAGATGCCGTATTCGTAACGTATCCCATAACCGTAGCTGGGGATCTGCATGGTGGCCATCGAATCCAGAAAACAGGCTGCCAACCTACCCAGACCGCCGTTGCCCAGTCCGGCGTCGGACTCGTATTCCTGCATTTCCCCGACATCATATCCGATGCTGTTCAACGCATTTCTGGCCTCGTGGAAAATATTGAGGCTGATCAGGCTGTTGGTCAGTGTTCGCCCCATCAGATATTCCAGAGACAGATAGTATACTCTCTTTGCGTTGTCATTGTAGTAAGAGGTTTGCGTATCGTTCCAGCGCTCCATCAGACGATCTTTTACCGCCAGGCAGATGCTCCTGGCAAAGTCGTAATCGTACGCCGTGTATTTCTCCTTGCCCAGGCTGTATTCCAGGTGAAAAGCCAGAGAGCTCAGAATGGATTCGCAGTCCATACCGAGATTCTGTTCCAGGATAGACCAGATTTTTTCAGTTTTTTCGTTGTGCCGCTCGATTGTCGTTTCCATATCCTAACTCCTTATTAATGGTATCTCCCTTGTAATAAGCCATAACATATTATAGTCCCGCGTTGAATTTCCTTCTTTAGTTCATCTTCAGTTCTCCGGCCCATGCTGTAAATTTTTCTTCCCTAAGCCGTCAATATGCAACCGGAAGAATCAGAGGAAGCCTGAAGAAGGCAAAAAGAGGGTTCAGGCAGAATATCAATTCAGGCAGGAGGCTCCTTTGAGCTACGGAGTTCAGAAATACGAAAATTTATTTGCCGCTATTTCCAGGATAGCCAATACGAGGGGCATGAAGGCTATCCAGCGGGGCACCTATGTGGGAATATTTTTTCTTGTAAGCGGGACAATAGCTCTCTTCTTTGTTTTCCCGGATCCGGACTGGAAGAACACATTGATCTGGTCATTTCGATCCTCCCTGACCATCATGGGTCTGGCCATTTCCTTCGCCATCGCTTTTTTTTATTTGGAAAAAGGAAAAGGAAGAGTTCTTGCGGGCTGCGTGGCCCTGGCCTCATTTATGCTCACTCTTCCGATGCCGGCATCGCCCGCCGACTTCCTCCCGATGATGTTGGATCTCTCCACCTCCAGCATTCTGGTGGGAATCCTCATCGGTCTTATCACGGGCAAGGCCGCCTACATGGCCTTTTCATGGGCTGAAAAAACAAGTAACTTCCTTTCCAGATTTTTTCTCAGATACCTCCTGCTGCCGGCGATCTTCATCCCGGCCTCCTGGCTGATGGGCGCCTTCGGCTTCAAGATTCATCCCTTAGTGGGAGCCATCGTCCGCCACATGATTTTCCTGGGTGACTCCCTGCCGGCCGCTCTGACTGTCATCTTCATGATATGTCTGCTATGGTACGCCGGCGTTCACGGACCCGCCGTAGTCGGCAGCATCGTAACCCCCATCTACCTCGTCACCCTCTCGGAAAACCTTCAGGCGATTCAGCAGAACCTGCCCCCGCCGCACACCGTCACAACGATTTTTTTTACTATGGTCTTCATCGGCGGGGGCGGATGCACGCTTCCCCTATGTGTGTTGATGCTCCGCTCAAAAATCCGAAGGATCCGCTATATGGCTCGGGCCGCGCTTCTCCCGGGTATTTTCAACGTCAACGAATTCCTGATATTTGGCATTCCCATCGTCATGAACCCCTACTTTTTCATTCCCTTCATCACTGCGCCCCTGCTTTGCGGCCTGTTTACCTATTCCATAACATACTTCCGCTGGGCCCAGCCCGCCCATATTTTTTGCCCCGGATTTTTCCCTGGCCCCATTGCAGCCTTCGTTGGGACCCAGGGCAACTGGGGGGCACTGCTGCTTACAGTCCTCAATTTCTTCATCTCCTACATCATCTACCGCCCGTTCTTTGAGGCATTCCAGAAAAAGATTTTTGAGGAGCTCTCAACCGAAGATTCACCGGCGCATAAAACGGACGAAGCCCTGATAGCCGAAAGACAAATTAAATAAAAAAACAGAGGGAAGCGGATTCCCATGAGGAAAACATTCTCAGTAATTTTTTAAAGTGGAGCGAAGAAAAAATGATTTGTGCCCGCTGCGTTCTGCCCGAAAGCCCGCCGGACATCCGCCTGGATACGGAGGGCATCTGCAATGTCTGCCGCGAGGAGGAGAAGGAGAAGGCCGGCGGCGACAGCCGGAGCCTCCTGGAGACGGACTTCGTCCGTATGTTGAACCAGTACCGGGGGCGGAACAGGTACGACTGCCTCGTCATGTGCAGCGGTGGAAAAGACAGCACCTACAGTCTCTACCTCATGAAGAAAAAGTATGCCATGACCCCACTCGCCTTCACATTTGACCACGGCTTTGAGACCGAGGACGCCATGGAAAACGTGAAGAACGCCGTGGAATCGCTCGGGGTGGATTTTCTCTTTTTTAAGACTGATTATATGAAAGACATGTTCGCCAGGATGATCACCAGCCACTCAAAGGCGGTCCTCTGCCATCCCTGCTCCATCTGGTACATGCAGCTCACTTTTGAAATCGCGGCCCAGTACGGGATTCCCCTGATCATCGCGGGATGGACCAAGGGCCAGTCCACCACACAGAACGTGATGACGAAATGCGCTTGCAATATCTCCTCCCCGGAATATATCTCCATGTCCAAAGCGACCAAAGTTTTTCTTGAGACACTGAAAGACGATTCTAAGTACCGATATTTTCCTAAAAGCGTGGAGGAGGTCCTGACGGCCGCCCGGAAAAGGCATAAAAGCACCGTTCTCTCCCCGCACTGGTTTCTGAAAACAGATCCGGATGAGTACACTGAAATCCTGAAAAGAGAAGTCGGGTGGAAATACCCATCCCTCAGCTATCCGGCAAAATCTACGAACTGCTATCTCAATTTCCTCTCCGTTTACTTTTCCCTCAAGCACTACGGCTACACTCACTATCACGTCGAGATGAGCAAACTCGTGCGGGCCAATCTTATGGGCCGGGAAGAAGCCCTGAAGGCGCTTGAAATCAACTATGACAAAGCCCTGCTCGACTCCATCGCCACAAAACTCAACTTAAGGATTGAATGACCCTTTAATCTTCCAGAGTGAGGCCGAATAAATATCTTCTGAGGGGAGAATCCGGGTTCAAGCCGAAGGCAATTCCTG
>JAQUQY010000171.1 GCA_028715865.1 Syntrophales bacterium | reverse complement strand
GCGGAAGTCTGACAAAAGGGGGGATTACAGACATGGAAAGCAGAATTGCTGAAGCTGTCAATTTGAAGCATCATCCGGTGGCTCTCTCCTGGAGGGATGAGATGCCGCCGGGGGCGCTTCAATTCAAGGAGGGGCGGTGGGGCTGCGTGATGTGGCTCGCGGCCCACGCGGCGAAGGGGAAGCCGGCAGGTTGCGGAGCGAAGACCTTCGGCTGCGTCGGCGGAGGGGTAGGACTGGGATTCGGCAACCAGTATGTAAACTTTCCGGGAGGCCTTGCCGGGTTCTGCCATTTTCTTTCGTCGGGAAACGCTTCCCGCGAAGGCGGCAAAGATTTGGCGGAGTCTATCGAGCCTTTCGTCACCGCGGAAACCATGGACAACTTTCTGCAGGGAGAACGATACTTAAAGAGTCCTGATCTGGTAGAATGCTTCATAGATAATCTCCCCATAATTGAGAAGGATAAGCCCTTCGCGGTGTTCACTCCCCTGAAAGACGTAACCGAAGGGGCGCAAGAACCTGAGGTGATTATATTTTTTGTAAATCCGGACCAGTTCTCGGCCCTGCTGGTTCTCGCCAACTATGGAAGGATTGGAAATGAAAATGTCATAATTCCCTTCGCGGCGGGTTGTCAGACCATAGGGATATATCCCTTAAGGGAAGGCCGCTCGGACAAACCCCGGGCCGTGGCGGGACTGACCGATCTTTCCGCCCGGGTTCACATACGGAGGCAGCTTGGGGACCCCGACATGATGACCTTCGCCATGCCCCTGTCCCTTTTCCTGGAAATGGAGGAAAACGTGGCGGGGTCTTTTCTGGAACGCCCCACCTGGAAAAGTCTGCTTTGAAAAACGGCGCGGACGGATCGGAATCAATGGAAAAACAGAAGAAATGCTATGCCGTCCTTCGCGGAAGAAAACCAGGCATATATCACGCCTGGTTCGGCCCTGGAGGCGCTGAAGAACAGGTCAGGGGATTTGAGGGCGCCCGCTATAAGAGCTTTAAATCTCGGGAAGAAGCCGAATCCTGGCTCCGGAACGGCGGCATAGACGGTTTTGCCGGTGAATCCCTTCGGCGCCATGGAAAAGCCACCACCGCCAGCGGAGAAGATTATCCTCCGGACACCGTAGTCATATACACTGATGGCGGGTGCCGAGGAAATCCCGGACCCGGCGGCTACGGCGCGGTAATCATCGATGGAAAAAAGAGAAAGGAAATCTCCCGTGGATTCCGCCTCACCACAAACAACCGTATGGAACTGCTGGCCTGTATCGCCGCCCTGGAGACACTTAAGAAGCCTTCACAGGTTGTTCTGCACAGCGATTCAAGCTACGTGGTTAACGGCATAAACAAGGGTTGGGCCCGAAAATGGAGGGCGAAGAACTGGATGCGAACAGCCGCTGAACCCGCCCTTAACTCTGATCTATGGCAGAAGCTGCTGACGCTGATAGAGGACCACCGGGTCCGGTTCCTATGGGTTCGCGGCCACGCGGGCAACTTTGAAAACGAGCGCTGTGACGAGCTGGCTGCGCGGGCCGCCGTGGGAAAGAAGCTGTACGCGGACGACATTTATGAAGCAGGCGGCAGGGGGACGCCGGTGAACAAAGAATGAGGAGCGGAAAGTGTCTTATGAAATAATCGGACCATTTACCTACTTGAAGAATCTTCAAAAAAACTTTCAGCCCTCTTAATTGGGTGACAGGTTTCATGGTACGTAGCCTGACCAAAGGTCAACAGAATTTAAAAGAACGAAAGATACAGCGCGCAAAAAAACAGTATCGCCGGAAAACAGGCGCCCCAAATCACTAAGGTTGCGATCAGTGAAGGGTTAAGCTCTGGTTGAATTGCGGCAGCATTTAACCATACATTAAAATACCGGCTCAAGGAACGAACCCTATGAGCGTAACAGCACTGTCAGGATCCCGTGACAATTTGCCTGTTCTTTACAGGACAACGGCAACCGGGCTTCAGTTGAGGAACGCCGGCGTAAGCCATACTAGTGCATTGAGGGCGCCGGATCTTGCTCTTTCCCCCGGGAAACCACTGGCATTCCAGGTTCATTATGGCTGCAGCACAATGCCGCAGAGGAAAGATTCCGGAATGTCTTTCTATTCCGCTTCGGGATACTACAGGGAAATAATACCGGCGGAATTCTACAGCCGGGGAGTAATTGTTAACACATGGGCCTGAAGAGGTCCGCCTCCCGCCCCGAGAATTCTTAAAGTTCAAAGCATAGAAAAATAGGATAAAAAAGAGCCGAGACTTGATGCGTCCCGGCTCAAAGGGAGGAGTGGATTAATAATAATCGGGCTTCTCGCGCTTCAGGAAAGGACCGCCCCGCCTCACCGGCACGGAGGAATCCGGGAAGGCGGCCGACCCTGCCAGCGCAGGAATAGACCCGGGCCTCTGTTTTATTGTTCAGTTCTCGGTTTTTCTTAAAAATGCCGGCGTATCGAAATCAAAGCCGTCATCATCGCTTATCATGCCCATTTTTATAACTACCGGGGGCTTCTCGACGCCCTCTTTCCTTCGAATGTAGGCAGGCGTAGACAGGTCTTCCTTTTCCTTCTTGAAGCTAGTTACACTTGACATGCTGGGTCTTTCCTTGCGCCTTGCCACGCCCCCGTTGTCGAAACCCGTTGCTATCACTGTAACTCTTAAATCTTCTCCCATATTCTCGTCGATGACGGTACCGAAAATTATATTGGCATCCTCGTGGGTCTCCTCCTGCACCAGGGTTGACGCCTCGTTCACTTCGAAAAGCGTCATATCCGGGCTGCCCGTAATATTCAGAAGAACTCCCCGGGCGCCCTGGATTGAATTATCCTCAAGCAGCGGCGATGAAATCGCTCTCTGGGCCGCCTCGACTGCCCTGCCTTCACCGCTGGCAGTTCCCGTTCCCATCAGGGCCAACCCCATATCGGACATAATGGTCTTGACATCGGCGAAATCCAGGTTGATGAGGCCCGGGACCATCACCAGATCGGATATTCCCTTGACGCCATGGTATAAAATGTCGTCGGCTTTCTTGAAGGCTTCCGTCAGGGACATATTCCTGCCGCTTATGCTGAGAAGTCTCTGGTTGGGTATCACGATAAGACTGTCCACAACCTCCTTCAGCTCAGCCAGGCCTTCCTCGGCATTGAGTTCCCTTCGTCTTCCTTCAAAAAGAAAGGGCTTCGTCACTACGGCAACGGTGAGTATACCCAACTCCCGGGCGATCTCGGCCACAACGGGAGCCCCTCCTGTTCCGGTTCCTCCGCCAAGGCCGGCGGTAATGAAAATCATGTCGGATCCCTCCAGCAGATCCTTCAATCTTTCCCGAGATTCCATGGCCGCGCGCCGCCCCACATCGGGATCGGAGCCGGCGCCCAATCCGCGTGTCACGTCCCCGCCAAGCTGAAGCTTGACGGGGGCTCTGGATACCTCCAGCGCCTGGGAATCCGTATTCGCCGCGATGAAGTCCACGCCGGAGAGTTTATGGGATATCATCATGTTGACGGCATTTCCTCCGCCGCCTCCGACTCCCACCACCTTGATCTTTGCACCGTTTTTCTTGCCTCCCTGAAGTAGCTCAAACATGTCTCTTCCTCCCTGGTAATACTTATTAAGCTGTTAAAAAAAGTCGTTAAACCATCTTTTCATTCGCGCTACTGTCTTTCTGATTATATTAATGTCGCCCTTTTTAAAGCGGACAGGCGAACGATCCTTCGCGCCATGCACCACGAGGCCCACCCCCGTGGCGTAAAGGGGGCTTTTAACGACGTCGGAAATGCCTCCCACGCCGATCGGATATCCGATTCTGACG
>JAQUQY010000170.1 GCA_028715865.1 Syntrophales bacterium | reverse complement strand
CTGGGCCGCGACGGACAAGCGTTAATCGCGGAAGTGAAGAGAAGTTCACCATCGGCCGGCAGAATACTGGAGGACTTCGATCCTCCCCGTATTGCCAGTGAATTCGAAAAAGGCGGAGCGGCGGCCGTCTCTGTTCTCACGGAAGAATGTTTTTTTGAGGGACATATTTACTTTATGGAAGAGGTGAAAAAGGCAATATCGCTGCCCGTTCTGAGGAAGGATTTCATAATCGATTCCTACCAGGTACACGAAACCAGAGCTCACGGTGGTGACGCGCTGCTTCTCATAGTCCGCATACTTGAAGACGACCGGCTGGGCGAGTTTATGGAGCTGGCCCGTTCCCTGGATCTGGCCACACTTGTTGAGGTACACACAAGGGAAGAATTGGAAACCGCTCTGACCGCGGGAGCCGAGATCATCGGAATCAACAACCGGAACCTGAGAACCTTTGAGACCGATCTGACAATAAGCGAGGTTCTTGCCCCCTTGGTCCCGGATGGGAAAATCGTAGTGTCCGAAAGCGGCATTCGAAGCGGCAGTGATATCGCGCGTCTCAGAAAAGCCGGGATATCAGCGTTCCTTGTAGGCGAGCACCTCTCTCGGTCCACCGATGCCAGGGAAGCCATCCGCGGACTTCTATGCGCCGAGGCCAGGCAGTGACTGCGATAAAAATATGCGGCATAACTCGAATTGAGGATGCCATGGAGGCGGTTGAATGCGGTGTTCAATCGCTGGGGTTCATATTCCATAAAGGGAGTACCCGATGTATCAGTCCGGAAACTGCCTTGGCGATCATGAACGAAGTGCCTTCTTGCGTGGCAAAGACAGGTGTTTTCGTAAACGAAGAGCTCTCGAAGGTGAAAGAGATTGTGAGCTTCTGCCGCCTCGACATGATACAGCTTCACGGAGACGAGCCTCCCGAATACGCCCGGGCATTTTCCGAGAGGATGATAATTAAAGCCTTCTCTCCCCGTAATGATAATGATGTCCGCCGAGCCCTTCTCTATCCAGCCCGCCTGATACTGGTGGACTCCCGCGACCCCGTCAGATATGGCGGAACCGGCATGAGATCTAACTGGAAAGCCGCCGCGATGATAGCTTCCATGCGTCCACTCCTGCTGGCAGGCGGACTGGATGAGGACAATATCGATGAGGCTATCAGGGAAGTGAGGCCGGCTGGAGTGGACCTGAACAGCGGCGTGGAATCGGCTCCTGGCATCAAGGATTGCTTGAAAATGCGGGCTGTAGTAGACCTAGTCAGGAAATATTCCGTCGGACCTTCCTTCGCGCTTCATCCAAAGATGGCTGAAGGGAACGATCAGGCGTGGAAGCTTCCGGCCTCATCGCGAGCTTCCGCGGGGTCCGGGCCGGATAAGCCTGGCAGCTGATTTTTAGTTGACAAGAGAGCGAGGGGCTCATACGGTGCGTTACAAAAGGATGTGTCAAAATGTCTAATATCGGTGGCTATCCATGAAGCAGGGAAAAATCGAAATAGGAATCATCGGCGGCAGAGGCGGAATGGGAAAATGGTTCTCGGCCCTGTTGCGCGAACAGGGGTACGTGGTTCACCAGTCGGGACGCCGTTCGGGAATGTCCATGGAGGAAATGTCCCGCCGCTGTTCTGTAGTTGTGGTATCAGTTCCCATAGAAACCACGTCCCATGTGATAAAGAGTATAGGTCCCCTCCTTGACAGGGAGTCCCTTCTCATGGACATGACATCCTTGAAAGAGGATCCTGTCCATTGGATGCTTTCCTCCACCGATGCGGAAGTAATGGGGTGTCATCCCCTCTTTGGTCCCAATCCCGATCCAGGGCAGGATCTTAGCGTCGTTCTTTGCCCTGCGCGAATGGAAAAATGGTCGGCCTGGCCCGCAGGGGTATTCAGGGACGCGGGTCTCCGGGTGATAGAAACCACGCCGGAAAACCATGATCGCGTGATGGCCGTCGTCCAGGGAATCAACCATCTTAATAGCATTCTAATGTCCCTGATTATCAGAGAGTGCGGGATAGGCAGGCAGGAACTGGAAAAATTCGCGACTCCCCTCTTCAGGTCGAAGCTTGCCATAACTGACAAGGTTGACGCGGGCAATTCCCGCATGTATGCCGAGATAATGGCTGGCAATCAACATTTATCGCCCCTCCTCCATCGCTACGGTGAAATCTTCCGGGAATTGTGCGATCTGTTGCAAAGGGGTGAAGTTAAAGCCGCCGCGGAACGCATAGTCAGCCCGTATAAAGATACTCTTCCTTAGCAAAACTGATACCACCTGTTGATTATGTTGGTTAAACTTGTTCTATCGTTCCCAAAACAATGATAATTTTTGTAAGTAGTAGAAAATATTGGACATGTGTCGTGCCCAAAGATTGATAAAAAAGCAAAATTTCTTTGTATCACGACAGGATTCCAGTTTTTTCCACAGGCTTATCAACAGGTCTGTTAACACATCTGTTGATCCAATGTTTTTCGGAAAAGTTATTTTAAAGCTTTCGAGGGTTTGCGAATGGTCAACCCTTAAAGGGGACTTCCCTTAATAGAGATGCTTGTGGACATTCCGGCATCAAAACAGCGTGAAATTAGGGTAAAAATCCAAGAAGATGTTGAAAGATCAAGAGCGGAATTATGTTTATTTGCCCTTTCGAATGTGCTTCAGAAGATTAGTAATTGAACTTCTGGCGGGCGGGAAAATTCCTTCCCGGGCCATTCGGACGTCTTCAACGGAGAAAAAGGCCTTGGGATTAAATGTCTTCACAAGATTGACGACATGTTCCAGTTCTCCGCGATCCACAATTGTAAAAATCAGCTTAACCGGCCCCATGGAGCCCTCGGCGTTTACAGCGGTTACGCCGTATCCTTCCTTTCTGAGGGCGCTTATAAGTCCTGATGCTTCCACTTGGGTGATAATGCGGACAGCCACTCTTCCCATGGCCAGTCTTTCCTCGATTATGATTCCCACGAAATTTCCTGAAGCGAAACCAAGTGCATAGGCAAGGTAATAAATGGGGTTGGTGAGGTTCTGAAAGATCTGACCTATGGCCAGAAGCCAGATCATGATTTCAAAAAATCCGACAATAGGCGAAACATACTTCAGGCCTCTTGAAACGTAAATAATTCGGATCGTTCCCAGGGAAACGTCCACGATGCGGGCCGAAAAAATCAGAAGCGGAATAACGATCCAGCCAAATATAAAAGAATCGAAGAAAGGAGTTGTTTCCATCAGGTTTCAGTTAATAGCTTTATTCATAGCGTTGTCAAAAGGTTTTTTTGAATGCCCGTTAATCTAAACTACAAATCAGTGTGGCTTAAAGGTTCCAAGTTCCGGCGCGACCCTGTTTATGGAACTACAGTTTACTGCCGTGACTGTCAATAGCATTCATGATGTTTTAAAGCGTTTCATCGGTTGGATCAAGAAAACACCCGCCCCGCTAGAGGCGGGAACGGGTGTTTAAAATACAAGACTGTATGTTACTCTGACTGAGTCCAGTGCAAACGTCCAAAAAACCCGAAATTCAGCTAAAAAGTTGCTGGTCCTCTCATTACGATGTTTTTACTGAAATCTTTCTTGGTTTTGCCCTTTCTGACTTGGGAAGAATTAGCTTTAATACGCCGTTCTTGACGGTAGCCTCTATTCGTTCGTGATCTATCACATCGGTCAGCGTAAAGGTCCTGCGGTAGTCACCCGTGTCGTATTCGGCGTGAATCATCCTGTAGTTCTTGTGGTATGCCGGTTCGACCGATCCGTTTATTGTGAGGACATCCTTTTCGATCACGATATCCACGCTTTGTTCGTCAACACCGGGCATGTCAGCCATAAGGGTTATAGATTCCGTGCTTTCCAGGATAT
>JAQUQY010000169.1 GCA_028715865.1 Syntrophales bacterium | reverse complement strand
TGCCGGTTATATTTTCAGTTATTAGGGGGGGGGGAATAATAATTGCGCTTATCAAACCCCAGTTCGAAGAGGGAAGACACGACATCGGAAAGGGGGGCGTGGTTAAGGATTCCGGGGTGCAGGAGCGGGTAGTTAATGAGATCATGGATTGTGCCCGCCAAATCGGTTTTCTGGTTCAGGGTTGCTGCGAGTCCCCCATTAAAGGGCCGGCCGGAAATCGAGAATTTTTTCTTCACGGAAGAAAACCATGACGCATTTTTTGATGCCGGTATGTGGCTAAGGGCGGTAATTGAAGAAGCATGTTAGTGAAACTCGCAAAAACAGCGGGATTTTGTATGGGTGTGAGGCGGGCCGTCGATATAGTCCTTGATATCGCCCGTCAGAAAGGAACGGGCCCGGTATATACTTACGGTGAGCTCATTCACAATCCCCAGACGGTGGAACTGCTTAAGCGCCGGGGGATTGTTCCCGTCAGGTCTATTGATGAAATAGACGGTGGCACTGTGGTTGTCAGAGCCCACGGAATATCGCCCCGTGAGGGAGCTCAACTCAAAGAAAAAGGTGTTACCATAATCGATGCCACCTGCCCCAGGGTGGCCAGGGTTCAGGCTATTATACGGAAGCACGCTTCCCGGGGCTACGATATAATAATCGTGGGAGACCGGAAACATCCTGAAGTGACCGGTCTTTTGGGTTACGCCGAACCGCGGGGAACTGTCATCGCCGATATAGAGGATATCAATGACCTTCCGTCTCTGGGGCGGGTATGCGTGGTGGCCCAGACAACGCAGAACACAGCTCATTTTGAAAAAATGGTAAAGAAAATTGAAGAAAAATTCCCAGAAGCGCTTGTTTTCAATACCATATGTGATTCTACTGAGCGGCGGCAATCGGAAATTAAACGCATGGCCGGTGAAATGGACGCCATGATAATTGTGGGAGGAAGAAACAGCGCGAATACGAAGCAGCTCCTGAATATTTCCCTTAGAGCAGGGATCCCGTCATTCCAGATTGAAACTGCGGAAGAGCTGAACAACATAGATCTGGAGAAGACCCGAAAGATAGGAGTTTCAGCGGGAGCTTCCACGCCGAACTGGATAACGGACAGTGTTGTTGATTACCTGAACATGTACCGCAAAGGCCGCGGAGCGGGTTCCCTGTTAAGCCTCTACAGTCTCTGGATATTAACCATTCGGACTGACATCTATTCCGCCTTGGGCGCCGGATTGTTGGCGACGGTGGGTATGATTCTTCAGGGACTTGAGGTGAACCTCATCAATGTATTAGTTGCCGCCCTTTACGTATACTCTATGCACACCCTAAACCGGATCCAGGATCGCTACCTGGGTAGAATACAGGGTAATTTCAGGGACGAGACCTATCTTCGGCACAGAAATGTCTATAAAGCGGTTGCTTTCTTCTCCCTAATACTCGCTCTTCTTCTTTCATTTTACTCCGGGATTGCATCATTTTTAGTACTTCTAATCATATCCCTGTTCGGTTACCTCTACAGCTTCAGGGTCTTTCCTTCGGGCTGGCCCGTCAAGAGTCTCCGGGACATTCCCGGTTCAAAAAATATTTTCATTGCCCTTGCATGGGCGGTTGTTGCGGCTCTTATCCCCCCGATTGGAGCGGGAGAGACGATCGGCCTCGCAACGGCCCTGACCTTCATTATTGTTTTTTTAATTGTCTTCATGAAGTCAGTCATCACCGACATGGTGGATGTCCAGAGTGACCGTCTGGTTGGAAGAGAAACATTCCCCGTAGTTATGGGTGAATATTTTTCCCGGAGGCTGGTCAAGAGAATTTCTATTGTTGCGGCGGCCATTCTGGTGGCTTCTCCCGCGACGGGGCTGATGCCTGCCGTGACAATTTCGCTCATTGTTCCGGTTTTTTATGTGTGGATTTGTCTGGAACTATGTGATAGAAAAGCACGGTTTTCCAGCACCGCCCTTGAAGGGTTCTTCGGTACAATATATATTATAGCCGGCGTTAGTGTGATTGCATGGGCGGCCGTAGAGCGTACGCTGCCCTGAAAGAAAGGCAAGGTTTTATTTTGATGAAAAAGGGGCTTCTTACGTCGGCTGTCGTGGTCATGGCGATGCTGGCAATGTCGGCTTGCTCCGGCGGCCTGCGTTATTCCAAAACAGAGCCCGAAGCGGCCCATTTTCGCCCACGGAGCATTGCCATCATATCTATAGATGTTGGTCCTCACAAAGGTGCTGCCGTTAGCATAGATCGAATAATTGCCGACCAACTTGTCCGGACGGGTAGGTATGACAAGGTTCTGACTCCTGAAGAGACCAGGGATAGAACCGCCGAGGCGGAGGCAGTGGACTTTCTCAAAGACTACCTGGCAAAACTGGAGATAGTCAATTATTCGGATCCCGACTTGAGCGGCCTTATTGGAGAAGCATTGGGCGTAGAAGCTTTTCTTTCGGCTGTTGTGTCATTCTGGGGTTATACAGTTAATGCAAAGGGGAAAGATATCGCAAAAGTGGGACTGGAAATGAGACTAATTGATGTCTCCACGGGCCGTATTCTCTGGTCTGCTCATCATATAGATGAGAATCGCTATCGTGTCTTCAAACCTGATCTGGACGATGTTGGGCGCCAGGTGGCAAAAAGAATGATTATGGCGATGCCCCGTTGAGAGAGGTGAACCAACATTGTTAATGTGAAAGAATGTCAGGTCCTGAATTTCGAAAATAAGGCAATAAGCTGTCGATTTATATACATGCGGAGGATGTGAAGATGGCCTACATTATTACCGATGAATGCATTGTCTGTGGTAGTTGCGAAGACGAATGTCCTGTTGATGCGATCAGTGAAGGTGAGGATAAGTTCTCAATTGACCCGGAAATATGCACCGATTGTGGCGCATGCGCGGAGCTGTGTCCGGTGGAAGCGATTCTACCAGGCGAAGAAAATCAGTAACAGTTGTTAGCCGGAAACTATACAGCGCCGGGAATCGGCGGGCGCTGCCCTTTCCACCGCAGTTATTCAACTATGTTACGATGTAAACCCTTACAGGATTTACCATCATGGGGTTGTTTGTCACATTCGAGGGAATCGAGGGTTCCGGAAAAACGACCCAGCTGGCCATGGCGGCTGACTACCTGCGAAAAAAAGGCATTCAATGTCTTGCCACCAGCGAACCCGGAGGAACCGGCCTGGGGCGGGAGCTGAGGGCGATCCTCCTTGAAGGCGTCTCGATTGGCATTGTGGAACGGTCTGAGCTGCTGCTGTTCGCGGCTGACCGTGCCCAGCACGTGGATGAAGTTATAATTCCAGCTCTTCATGATGGGCTGGTTGTTTTATGTGACAGGTTTTCCGACGCGACAATTGCATACCAGGGATATGGCCGCGGGTTGGACCTGGACGCCATATTAATGATAGATGATTTCGCGGCCCGGTCTTTAAGGCCCGACTACACGTTGCTTTTTGATATACCGCCTGAAAAGGGGTTGGAGAGGGTTCGCCGGCGTACCGCCGATGCCGGTATAAAAAACCTTTCTGATGACCGCTTCGAAGGGGAGGATCTCGACTTTCACGGGAGGGTTAGGAAAGGGTATCTGACGCTTGCCGAAGGAGAACCGGACCGTATTCGGATTATTGATGCCAACGGGAACATCGATGAAGTGTTCCAAGAGGTAAGGGATCTTTTATTAACTATAATCGGCAGCCTGAGTCTAGGGTAATGTCTTTTTCGCGTGTCTATGGTCATGAGCGCCAGGTGGCTCTTCTGAAAAATGCTCTTCACTTGAACCGGGTTGCCCACAGCTATCTTTTCCACGGAATGGCCGGTGTGGGAAAAAAAACGACAGCTCTCGCCTTTGCCATGGCCC
>JAQUQY010000168.1 GCA_028715865.1 Syntrophales bacterium | reverse complement strand
TCCCTGCTCGGGAAGTACGGGCGCATCATTCCGGATGGGGAGGTAAAAGAGGCATTTGAAGCCTACCGGGCTGATCCCGAATACCGATATTACATCATCGGATCTAACTCCCACCCCAACGCGTTCATTGGACTGCACAGGGACTATAAGCTGGACCCTTCAACCCATTGGAGGGAAGTTGAGATTTCTCCGGCAAAGATGAAGCAACTCGTTGAAGGCATGAAAGACATTGCAATCACTCTCTGGCTTACGCAAAATGGCTTCGAACTGCTGGACAATGAGAATCGGCGTATCGGGGTCTGGTACTCGATACCCCAAGCAAGGACGTTCCTGCGGATGAACGATCACGGGACAGTTCTGATAGTTACACCCGGAAACGATCTCTATGAGAAGACAAAAGGGTTGCCTTTCATGTGACGCGCGCCGCGCTTTCTATCCGATCAGCCTGAACAGCCTCCTCAACATCCTGAGTCTTCCTTCGTTGTAAGGGGGGTAGCGCAGCGGAAGGTCAAAAAGTGTTGACCGCTTCATGACGCTTCTCCTGTGAGTAAAGGTGTCGAAACTCGCCTTTCCATGATAACTTCCCATTCCGCTGTCGCCTATCCCGCCGAAGGGCAGCTTTGTGCTGCCGACGTGGGAAAGCGTGTCGTTTACGCAGGCTCCTCCGGAGGAAGTTTCGGCGAGAATACGGCTTTCCACGGCGCGGCTTTCCGTAAAGATATATATGGCCAGGGGCTGGGGCATACTATTGATGATATCAATGGCATCACCCATGTTTTCATAGGCAAGCACGGGAAGCAGCGGCCCGAAAATCTCTTCCTTCATTATCCTGTCGTCCATGGTTACCCCGTCAATTATGGCCGGCGCCATGTATCGGGTTTTCGGAGTGGTTTTCCCCCCGTGAACGATCGTGCCCGAACTCATAAGCTCTGAAAGCCTCTGGAAATGGCGGTCGTTTATTATGCGGCCGTAGTCGGGGCTTTGTTCCGGATCGCTTCCGTAGAAGGAGCTGATGGCACTGCGGAGCCTGACTATCATCTCCCTTTTTATGTCCCTGTGGACTAGAAGATAGTCGGGCGCCAGACAGGTTTGGCCGGCGTTGAAGTACTTTCCCCAGGCTATCCTGTGGGCCGCGTAATCAAGCTTCGCGTCATTGTGGACTATTACGGGGCTTTTGCCCCCAAGCTCAAGGGTAACAGGCGTAAGGCGCCTGGCGGCGTTTTCCATGACGATTCGCCCCACTTCGGTGCCGCCAGTAAAGAAAATGTAGTTCAACTTTTCCCTGAGCAGGGCCTGTGTCTCCTCAATGCCTCCTTCCACGACGGCGACATAGGATGGATCAAAGTGTTCCTCTATAAGAAGAGCGATTACTTTAGATGTTTCCGGAGCAAGCTCAGAGGGCTTCAAGATGGCGCAGTTTCCCGCCGCAATTGCTCCCACCAGCGGTCCCATAGCAAGCTGGAAGGGATAATTCCACGGGCTGATGATAAGGGCAACTCCGTAGGGCTCATGATATATGACGCTGGAGGCAAGGAAGTGAATTAGTGGAGTGGGAACCCACCTGGGCCCGGCCCAGGAACCCGTGTTCCTCAGGGCCTCCCGTATTTCCGGGTAGAGAATGCCTATCTCGGAGGTGAAAGCTTCGAATCGGGGTTTTGCCAGGTCCTTTTCCAGGGACTTCATGATGATCTCCTCATTGGACCTGATCATTTTTTCAAGAGTTTTAAGTTGTTTTTTTCTGAAGGATCTGTCTCTTGTTATTCCGGACTTGAAAAAATTCCTCTGCCTTTGAACCAGTTCCTGAGGTTTCATTTTATTCTCCCCTTTTATACCCGACCCGTAAACAATTTGAAGTTGGATGGGATATTAACCTTATTTTGAGTTGTAAGCAAACAGGACATATTCCATTACATTGACACACGAGTCCGGTTCCCGTATAATCCTGTCAAGTTATGAATAAAAGGAGTCCTCAACCATAAACATCTATAGGAGGCCCCATGGACGCGATTTGTGGCGACTGCCTGAAAAACAAATACTGGACACCCTGCAAGTGGTGCAAGAAACCTCTCTGTGAAGCCTGCGCCAACTTTGAACTTCTGGGTGAAGGTTGCGGAACCGTCGTTCCCGCCTATTATTGCGGAACCTGCGTTATGGACACCTTCTGTAATCCAAACGCCATGTTTCGTGATCCCAAGTGAAGGGGCATTTAATCACGTCTCTTCAAACTTAAAAAGGGAGTCTCTCATGTCCATAAATCTCGATGCCGCAAACAAAAGTATAGGACCGCTCGTTCATAATTACACCTGGCGGGATGTTATTATATACGCCCTGGGGGTCGGCGCCGGATCTGAGGAGCTCCAGTACGTGTACGAAAAAAACCTGAAGGTCATTCCCACATTTTCCGTTGCCACTATTATCGAATTTCTATTCGCGGCGGCCAAGGAAGCCAATGTTAACCTTTCCGGAATTCTTCACGGCGGCCAGGAACTTATCTTTCACCGTCCCATTCCGGTTTCCGGAACTTTTACCACAACAGGCAGCGTAGCTCACGTTTACGACAAGAAGGACAAGGGAGCTGTTATTATAGCGCCCTGCAACACTCATCACGACAGCGGTGGCCATTTGTTCACGGCTGTTTTTACCATTTTCAGCCGTTTCGACGGAAATTTCGGCGGCGAGGATGTTTCCATGGGGAAAATTACCATTCCCGACAGGGAAGAGGATTTTACTGTTAATTCCATGCCCTCACCTGACCAGCCGCTGCTGTACCGCCTTTCCGGCGACTATTTCGCGCTTCACGTGGATCCCGAATTTGCCCGCAATTCAGGATTTGAAAAACCCATAATGCACGGCCTGTGCACGCTGGGCTACGCCTGCCGAGCGCTTATGGGAGTTTTCGTGCCCGGAATGCCGGAAAAGGTAAGGCGGATCAAATGCCGCTTCACCAGACCCCTATACCCCGGGAACCCCATCGAAACATTGATCTGGAAAACCGGGGAAGGACAGGCCCTCTGGCAATGCAGAAACAGGAATACCGGGGAAATTATCATCGACGGCGGCGAGTTTGAATATGACGTCCGCACTTAGCTTTTAAGCTTCGGCGGAATGAATAACCGGTATTTGAAACCCACGTGACGTCACATTTCGAGTGCCTGTTAAAGCGGACCTGTTTCTTGACTTCATCGACGGGAAACCGCCCCCAAAGCTGCCCGGCTTCACTGCATGCCGGCAAGAGGCTTCCATTCATACCATGTCGTCAGCCCAAGGCGTCCCGCCCAGGTGTCTATCATGATCCGATCCCCTCTGTGGCCGTTAACGTATTCATTTTCGGTTATTTTCGCCAGAGCGCTGCCTTCAAGAATAAAAATAGTGCCGTGATAGGGCGCCACCCAGTCAAGACGGAAATGGTCTTCCAAAACCTTGAAAAAAGCGAAATTCATTATGTTGGAAACGCGATAGATTTTTTCGGGCGTGAACTTGGTTGTGTCACGGCTGAGGGACTGCAGGGCTTCTTGACGCTGGCGGATGAGGGATGCCAATTGTATCTCTCTCAAATCGGGGTATTTGTCATACAGCCATTTGTCGATCATTATGTCGGGCGGCATTTTCGTGAGTTGAAAGACCACTCCTTCATACCAGAGCCGAACCATGCGCCTGATTTTTTCGGGTCCAAACACATCCATAAGGCGTTTAAATTCATCTTCCATTTCGAGGATGTAACTCATCATGGTGCGCTTATTGGCCACGGGCATGAACCGCTGGTCCTCCGGGATTTCCATGAGCCTCAGAATGTGGCCGCACTGGTTGGCAAGTATATAATTGACGTCTTCATTATGGACAGGCCGGTAATAAAGGTGGTGCTTCGCCTCGT
>JAQUQY010000167.1 GCA_028715865.1 Syntrophales bacterium | reverse complement strand
GGCATGACAAACTCGAGCTTGACCCGGCCGCTTCCCTTGTTGACGAGATTCATCATACGCCCCTTGCGCAGAGAAAGTTTTTCCGTAACAATGCCGATAAATTCCTCTGGAATGTCAAGATGAACCCGCTCCATGGGCTCCGTGACCGTCTCCCCTTCCAGGCCTGTAATAACCCGGGGCTTTGAAACCATGAACTCGTAGCCTTCACGGCGCATGGTCTCGATCAGGACGGCCATCTGCAGTTCGCCGCGGCCGGATACCTCGAAGCGGTCCTTCTGTTCCAGGAACGTGATCTTCAGGGCCATATTCCGAAGGGTTTCCTTTTCAAGCCGATCACGGAGATGGCGGGACGTGAGAAATTTCCCTTCCCTCCCGGCCGTCGGGCTGGTGTTGACGTAGAAAATCATGGACACCGTGGGTTCGTCCACGTGAATGCGGGGAAGCGGCCGGGGATCATCAGCGCAGGAGATGGTGTCTCCGATGGCCACATCAGCTACACCGGCCACGGCGACAATATCGCCTGCCTCAGCCCGGTCAACGGCGATTTTACGAAGGCCGTCAAAGGTATACAGGGCTGACAATGTTATCCTGCGCGTTGTTTCACCGACTCCGCAGAGACTGTAGTCCCTGTGAAGTTCAAGGATGCCTCCGGCCATGCGTCCCAGGGCGAGCTGCCCCACGTAGGCGTCGTAATCGAGGGTGGTAACAAGAAACTGTGTGGCGGCGTCGTCATCGGCTTCGGGGCCGGGGATGTAACGTACAATGGCGTCGAAAAGCGGCTTGAGGTTTTCCGAAGCGTCACCCGGCCTGGCATGGGCGACACCGCTCTTCGCGTTCGTGTATATGATGGGAAATTCTATCTGCTCTTCCGTGGCGTCAAGGTCGATAAAGAGATCGTAGACTTCATTGACCACTTCATCGATGCGGGCGTCGGGCCGGTCGATCTTGTTGATGACCACGATGACGGGAAGCTTCTTCGCCAGGGCCTTTTTCAGGACGAACCGTGTCTGTGGGAGGGGTCCCTCGCTGGCGTCCACCAGGAGAAGGGCGCCGTCGACGAGGCTCATGCTCCGTTCCACTTCACCGCCGAAATCGGCGTGTCCCGGCGTGTCGACGATGTTGATCTTCCTGTCGCCGTACCAGATGGCCGTATTTTTTGCCATGATGGTGATGCCCCGTTCCCGCTCCAGGTCCAGGGAGTCCATGACGCGCTCCGCCACATGACGGTGGTCACCGAAAATGCCGCCCTGCCTTAGCATTCCGTCCACGAGAGTCGTTTTCCCATGATCCACGTGGGCGATAATGGCGATGTTGCGAATGGTGTCCCTGGTCATTCCCTTCCTTGTCTCCTTCATATCACCTGAGCAAAAGCGACGCTTGTAGCAGAAAATATACCGAAATACCAATGTTTTTTATGACTTCTCGACGCTCGAGGAGCATTGTAAAGTCCGTCATGTGGAGAAGCGCAGCGACGAGAAATCTTTCTTTACCATTGGTATCTCACAAGATTTCTCCCTGCGGTCGAAATGACACAACCGATAGTTTTTCAAAGGTCGTAAATTTTTCAGGAACAAGAATGATGGTTTTTCTGAAGGGACCCACTTTGTCGCAGAAGGCATGCACTGGTTCCTCCACTGGCGCCTCTTTACCTTGAAGGACATGGCAGCCAACCTGTCAGGACTGGTGGGTGTGGTTGCTTGCTAGTACCCCCTTTCCCGGTTCTTGGGCATTTGAGACTGGGGTGGTAGCGGGGGAGCTGGGTGGCACCTTCACCTACGAGGCATTAACTAGCAAGACTGGAGGTATCAAAGATTAACAAAGGAAATGGTTAGCGCTTTGGTTCACTGGTTAGGGCCGCCTCCCGGCCCGAATCCCAGTGAAGCCAATTGTTCGGTTTTCTATTCTGCATCTAGGTTCTTCAAGATTTTCTTTGCCAGTGGGTTCTTTTATTTCGTTATGTCGGGGTAAAGCTTCTATTGACCCATTCTTTGGATTAAGCCACAGTGAATGCGAAGCCCCTTCTCGCTTCAAATAGCAACCTGCGATTCTCAGTTTCTTTTCTAAATCAAGTCTTTTCATCCAATCATAACCTTTTCTTGGATAGCATCGTCAGGTAGCCCTCTAAGAATATCAGCCTTGCGATCCTCTAAAATCAGCTCAATAGCCTCTCGCAAATTTGTTTTGGCTTCCTCTATTGTTTCTCCCTGTCCGTTAGCACTGGGTACTTCAGGACAAATTGCCCAAAATCCACCTTCTGGTGCTTTTTCTATAATAGCTGTAAACTCTGCTTTCATAATAATCTCCTATCGCTTCATATTTGAAACGAACATGTTTAGGCGGATCCTGATAAACCCCCTGTTTATAGTGTGTCGAATGGACTGCGAACGTCTGAAAAGTTGCGTGAATCTCAAGGGAATGTCAAATGCAGAGAATCAATGTTCACACATTATTGTTTAAAAGGGTGTGTGCCTGTGACAGTCCGCGTATATTGACTTTATGAAGCTATACGTGTTTTTATCCGGACGAGGTGCTTATTTTCCCGGAAACACTGACTCCACCTCTAAGTCTCAAGCTTAGACGATGGACATCATTCAATATTGCTGTTTTATAGCGCTATGTCAGCCCAGAATTATCACTACAGACTATCGTACGTGTGCGAGGAGGGGCACAGGCAAGGGATACGCGTGTCAGCTGCGTTATCCCTTGCCCCCCTGTTCCATGGCCCCCGGAAAACTGGCCGCCTTTTTTTCTGCTGGTGCTTTCCTGTAGCGTCATAGTCGGCCAGTTTCCGTGCTCCTAACATAAGCTCCAAAAAAACTTGACACGAGGGGCATATTGCCGATAATGAGGCCTGGCACGTATCAATGTCTGTACACTCCACAGAATCGGGAGATTCACGTTCTTCGTTAACTCCGGGCGTCAGGAGGCGCTGGTAAACCAGCGTATAATCCAGGAAGCCCTTTCCTCTGAGCTCATGTTGTCGGGCCTCGTCAATAACTCATTTCGCTACCGGGCTTCTTTGACGGTCACAATGCAATCGAAAAAGATGTCTTGAGTGATGATGATATCGTGAACACATGACGGGGATGGTAATATCTTACTATTACCTGTTCAACGTTGGGGGAGAGCATCACGTCTTTTTAAAGGATTCAGGGTTTGTTCAAATGATCGTTTGGGGTGACGTGGATTTTTTGCTGAATATGCCGCGGGTCAGCTACGGCCCATGTGTTAGGAATCCATCGGCTAAACGGGTGTTGTTGATTCCCAATATTGCGAAGAAATAGACAGTGTTCGTGATGTGAAGAGAATCTCACAATGAATGGTTTTTAAAGAGTTAGATATTAACATATAGTAAGGTTTACCAGTATCGGGCTTGTTGGAAAACGTGGTTCTCTTCTTTCAATATGCTGGATTGTATCCGGTCGTACTGCCGGTGAAAGGTTCTTGGCTATTCGATCAATGACAAAATGACCAATGGAAGGCCGGAATGAAGAAAGTCGGACTCGATGTTCTGAAAGGATCGAAAAGCATTTCTGTACCGTTCATTGCATTGGTTGCCGGGCCGGGGGTCTTTTTAGGGGTTGCGGTTCTTTGGATGAGAACAAGTGCCGGAATACCACGTGAGGTGCTTTGTGACAATGAAAAAACCAACTTCAATTAAAACCTTGTTTTTAATGGTCATGCTTCTGTTGTCGACAGGTTTGTACGGGTTTTTTCTCCCCGAGGCAGAGGCACAGGAAAAAGATCTGCAGCAACCCCCCGTTTTGCAGGGCCTTTCCGGGACAAAAGTAGTGACTGACAGGCAGCTGAAACCTGTCACCCCGGTAAGGATACCCACTTACATGATCCAAAAGAAACTTCTGCCGCAACTGATACCGGTTGCAGTACCGGACCCGC
>JAQUQY010000166.1 GCA_028715865.1 Syntrophales bacterium | reverse complement strand
ATCTGTGTATCCGTAGATGCGTTGAGAAAACCAAGGGCTCTGTACGCGGAGGTAATGGTAAAGGAGGCGCTTTCAGCATGCTCAGCCAGCCAGGGCCTTCCTTCTCTGAACTCGGGAAGGCCGCCCCGGAGCCATCCCCTGACAGTTTTCTCATCGATTGTTTCGGTGCCTGTTATTCTGACAAATCCTGTTCGGTGGCGCGCGCCCTCCTCTATGACAAACCTGAGAGAACGGACGTAAAGCCCGTCAGCCTCTGTTGTTTCTGACTCAGTGATAATGCGGACATCGGGATATCCCCGGGAACGGTACCTGTTAATCATGTTGCGTACGCTTCTGTTAAGGTTGGCGTCGTTCCTGTTGCCTTCTTTAAAAAAAGTGAAGTCATCCTCCAGTTCCCGTCTTGAGAGGGCCCTGTTTCCGACCATATCAATTTCGTAGCGGGGACCCTCGCTAATGGCCAATGTGACGGATACCTTCGCACTTATAGGATCTTTGCGCACTTCCTTATTAATTGAACATTCAGCGAATCCGGCCGTCCGGTAACGCTGAAGCAGGTTTCGCACATCAAGGGCAAGGCTTTCTTCTATGAAGCGACCAGCCTGCCCCGGGAGAAGACGGCTTCGCTGAGCCCCTATCATGGTTCGCAGGGATCGGTCGCTGAAAAAGTGATTACCCTTGAAAAGCAATTCCTCCAGCCGATAATGCCGCCCCTTGGTTACGAAGATCCTCAGGGATGCTGAGCCCTCCCGGGGGTCTCCCTCGGCTTTGACGCTTACCCGCGGATCTATGAACCCTTCCCTGATATAAAATGCCCTGATCAGGCCTTCCTGTTCCCTGAGATTCGAATCGGTTACGGGGTCGCCGGGCCCCATGGTCATTACGTTGCGTATGTCCCTCTGGAAGTAGGGGTATATGCCGCGCATGCCGATGTCCCTGACCAGCGGCGCCGGAGTGAGCTCGAAAAAAAGATCAAACGCATTATCAGTTTCCCTCGAATCAACGGAAATATGGGAGAACCGTTTGCTCAGGCCCAGTGCCGTAATTGACTGTTCCAGCGCTTCAACAGACAACAGATCTCCCTCTTTCAGGAAAAGGAGATCCCGGGCCATGAGTTTCAGTGTGGGAGCTTCTTTGTATTCAGGAGGAATTTTGATTGTTATTTTAGTAATAACCTGGTCGCCGTGGAGGGTTGCGTGCGGCTCAGACCCGCCCGACTGCCCCCAGGCCATCGGTTTCGCGGGTAAAAGGATAAGCAGCAGCGCGGCAAAAAGGCAGACAAGGGCGTCGATGATTCTATGCTGAGATATGTACATGGTTATCAATAAAACTCCAGCCTGAAGCGGATGCCGCCGCCAAAGATTCCTGTGTTGTCCTGGAAAGCGCTTGCGAGTACGTGTTCAAGCAGCTTGTACTCCGTGGTTACACGTTGCACAAGTTCCCCCTGTTCAGTCTGAAAGGAGTATTTGAGAGCCAGCCGGCGAGACAATTCTTTCCCCATGGTTAACCTGAACCTCTCAGAAAAGACTTCCGTTTCTTCTTCTGTTGCCTCCACTTCGAATATATCAAGGCCGGTAGTTTTTATTACATCTTCGGCCATGGTGGAATTGATGATGGCGGCCACCATCGCGGCGCTGGTCTGCATGGCGTCACCCGGCTGCCCGGTGAGCTCGGCTGTTGTTTTTCCCGTCAGCAGAAGCGAGAGGATGTCGCTTTGTTCTTCGGGAGGATCGGATTTCAGGCTGAATACGAGCAGGTCCGCCGGCCCTTCGGCGCGAAGGGTTATCAGGCGCTGGCGTATGGATACAGTGCTTTCGATATCCAGGGTTGCCTCCGTCCGGTAGGGGTTAATGAAGTCAACAATACCGCGTTTTACTTCAAACTCCCTCCGCTGGTAGTATATGGTTCCCGACTGGACGAAAAGACGGCCGCTTAAGACGGGATTGGCCAGTGTTCCCCTTACGTGAAGATCCGGTACGATTTCAAGGTGGGCGATGTTGTTATTTACGGACAGGGGCGCCCTGTGGCGGATTGAAAGGTTTACGCCGGTGGAATCGGCCAGGCTGTCTGTTGTTTCAGGAGCCTTCGGCGGTGCTGGTTGCGCGGCCGTGGTTATAGCGTCAGTAATGTGACGTAGCCTCACGTCACGATAGTAAAGTGCATCCAGTATAGTGATGTCTCCCGCGAGGTTAAACCGGAAGTCTTTCCCGCTTAGAGTCATGAGGGCGTTCAGTCTCGCGTTCATCATATCGGGAATATTTATTGGAAGCTCATTCCCCTTGAGGGTTATGTTCATGTCGGCGGGACGCATATCGCTAAGGACCATGGTTCCGTCCACATCGAATTTCCCCGATTCCATGAATCCGCCCAGGCTCTCGATTGTAATTATTGAATTTCTCAGGCTTATTGAGCCGTTTATGCCGTGGAATGCTGGCGAAAAAGCGGAGTATACCCGGAACCCTCCGTCCAGAATCGCCAGGTCCGCGTTCATTTCAGGTTCGGCCAGGGTTCCTCCTATTTTTCCCGAAAAGCTCGCCGAGCCTGTGAAATCGTCTATATTCTCCGTAAAAATACCTGTCAGGGAAAGTGGAAATTCACCGTCGGCGACGATGGAGACAGGGCCGTCCAGGTTCAGGCTTCCTTCCAGCGTAAGGAACTGGCCCATGGGCAGGCGGAGGGTCGTTTTTTCGAGGGATATGGTTCTTGTGTCGAAAGTGATAAACGCTTCATCCGCTATCACGGAACCGAAATCCACGGATTCGATGGCGACATTGTGGAGTTCAGCGCGCCCCGCGCTGTTTAGAGGGGCAGCGGCATTTCCGGCCGCGTTCACTTTCGCGGAGAGGTTCCCCTTCAAGTCCCGGATTCCGGCCATCAGGAGGAAGGGGGCAATGTTTACAGAGTCTCCCTCCATCAGGAGCGAGTAGTCCGCATTGTCAAAATTATAGTAGGCATCAATTAAAAAATCGGAACGAGCCCAAAGACGGGCGATATTCTTTTTCAGGGATAGCTCAGCTTCCACATCATGGTACGCTTCGTTGGAGATAAGCAGGTTTCTGAAAGAGAATTTTCCTTCCAAATTGGGATCCGATAAAGTTCCTGATCCGCTTATATGGAAGATAATCGTACCATCGACTATGTCTCCGACCCCCGGAAGGTTCAGGGAAGCAAAGGAGATACCTCCCGTTGAAAGCTCTCCCTGGAAGGATTGGTCAAAGCCGATACGCCCCGATCCCTCGATTCGGTTCCCGGCGTCAAGGACCGCTTCGAAGGATGTGACTTCAATGCCGCCTCCCTCAACCGAGGCATAAAGGTGAGCACTTTCTATCTGTTGAAAATCCGTTTCAATTTTCTTGCCCCTGATCTCCAGGTTTCCCGATGGGTTCCGTAGGGTTCCCCCCAGGTCGGCCGACAGGGTTAATTTTCCACTCGCGGCGTCGCTGAAATCTCTTATCTGTACAGGGTCCCCCCTTGCAGTCGCCGTGAATAAGGGATCATCCTTCGGGGTTAGAGAACCCTCTTCGAATAAAGCCAGCGTTCCTTCTATAATAAGCGAAGACGTATCACGGGCCAAGTTCAGTGGATGTATGGTAAGGACCCCCTTGGCATCGAGAGAGGCATCAAGGTTGAGGTCACCTACTCTTAAATCGCCGTAATGGATGTCCCTGGCCCGTGCCTTCAGGAGAGCATTGGGATAGAGGAGGTTTCCATCAATCAGAGTCTCCAGATCGGCATAACCTCTAAGGGCGGGGATTCCAAGTGGAAGTGATATTTGCTCGATTCTCGGAATCATCAAGGTGACGGAGGCTTTAAGATTATTCTCATCGATCCCTGCATATCCCGAAACATTAAGAGACGCTTCCCCTGCCGTCACATGAAAGGAGTCTAACCTAAGGCAGCCGTCTTTCGCCTCCAGTTCTGATTTCAGGATTACGTTCAGCGGGTTA
>JAQUQY010000165.1 GCA_028715865.1 Syntrophales bacterium | reverse complement strand
ATTGGGATAATTGGAATAGTAGTTGGCCGACTGCGGGTCCTTCGACACAGGCGTGCATTTCTCCAGGTATTTATCCAGACTGTTGAGGGACCCCGTGGGGATCTTCAAATAACCGGGCAGGTTGCCGTAGAGGATACAGTGATCCGTCGAACCCTGAACATTCGGCTCGCCGCGCAGCGCGTTGATGCCGCCGCCGGCGATGCCCATGTTTCCCAGCAGAAGCTGAATGATCGACATGGTACGGATGATCTGGGCGCCGGTCGTGTGTTGCGTCCAGCCCAGGGCGTAGCATTCCGTGCCCGCCTTGTCCGGTACGCCGGTGGCGCTGTATTCCTCATAGACCCTGAGAAGGTTTTCCTTCGAGACGCCGGTGATGCTGGAGACCTTGTCGAGCGTGTAGCGGGAGTAGTGCTTTTTCAGAAGTTGAAACACCGAGCGTGGATGCGTCAGGCTCATGTCACGCCGGGGAATCCCGCTGGCGTCGAGCTCAAATGTCCAGGTATCCTTGCTGTATGTGCGCTTGCCGGCGTCGTAGCCGGAGAAGAGGCCGTCTGTGAAGGAGAACCCGCTGCCCACGATGAATGACGCGTTTGTGTAATTTTCAACATATTCTTTGAAATAGTTATTGTTCTCAAAAATATAATTGATCATGCCGCCCAGGAAGGCGATATCCGTACCGGAACGAAGCGGCACGTGATAGTCGCAGCGAGCGGACGTACGGGTGTAACGGGGATCCACGTGAATGATTCTGGCTCCCCTTTCTTTGGCTCTCAATATCCATTTAAAGGCGATGGGGTGATGCTCGGCGGCATTGCTGCCCATAATCGGAATGACATCGGCATTCTGTAAATCACAATAGTGGTTCGTCATGGAACCGCGTCCGAACGACTCTGCCAGAGCCGCTACAGAGGGGCTGTGTCAGACCCTGGCCTGGTGGTCAATATAAACAAGACCCAGCGCTCGGGAGCGGACGCTCATGATCCAGCATTCTTCGTTGTCCACGTTTGAGCTTCCATAGTGGCCGATCGACTCGCAGCGGTTGACCAGTTCACCCTTGTCATTTCTCGTCACAAAGCCCTTGTCGCGCGTGTCCTTGACCAGGCGGGCAATCCGGGAAATGGCAAAGTCCCAGTCCTTTTCTTCCCACTCCGTTCCATAGGGCTTGCGATAGAGAACCTTGGTGAGGCGGTGCTTGTTGGCCTCGGTAAGGTCGAAGAAGCCCGCACCCTTGGCGCAGAGTGATCCTTCGCTGATAGGGTGATCGGCGTCACCTTCAATGTTGATGATTTTCCCCGTGATCGTGTCGACGCTGCATATCAGACCGCAACCGACGGAGCAGTAGCAGCATATAGTGCTGACTTGCCGGGCCTTTTTAATCCTGTTCATCTTGTCCAACTCGGCGGCATAGGCTTCAACGGGCCGTATGTCGATGCCTAGCGTCGAAAAAGCCACGCCGGAACCGACCGCGCCGGTCAGTGCCAAGAATCCTCTCCTGGTGATTTCCATCAGAGTCCTCCTCCATAGATATGTCAATGCTGACATACATAGCGAGGATGGCAATTGATGTCAATAGGTTAATTATAACATAGGCATGGCAGACCAAAGCCTGCCACGAACTCGGTTTAACTTTTATGCCCCCAGAAATGCGTTGACATTTCCTCACGGCAACTCCTATAAAGCAAATTAATATGAGGTGGCGGATATGAAAATCAGATACAAGATATGGGTCGAAAAGGACGGCAGGGTAATTTTCGGAAGGGGTCGCGATGATATTCTGACGGCCGTAGATGAGGAAAGGAGCCTCAACGCCGCGGCCAAGAAAATGGGCATGTCCTACCGCGCTGCCTGGGGGCGTCTGAAAGCCTCGGAGGAGCGAATGGGAATTGACCTTGTCCGGTCGGGGGCGGGACGGAAATCCCTTGAGCTGACCAACCAGGCTCGGGCCATCATTGAGCGCTTTGAACGGCTCGAGAGTGACGTAGAGCGTCTTTTAAACGAAGCTCAAAAGGATTTTGATACTCTGTTCACGGAAAAGGAATGAGCCGCAGAGCGTCACTCCCGTTTTCGGACAGGATTAATCTATGTCCTGTCTTCTGATTTATCCTCCAATTGTCAAGCCCTCGGAACCTCCACCGGGCATAGCTATGCTTGCGGGGGAGCTCAAAGGGGGCGGTGTCGATTGTGCAGTCCTTGACGCGAATATCGAGGGCATTCTGCATCTCATAGAAAGTCGGCACAGCGGAAGTGATACATGGACACGCCGGGCAAAACAGGCTCTTCCCAATGCTCTCAAGACTGTCCGTAAAATAAATGCCAGTGAAAATCCGGACAAATACAGGAGGGCCGTCTCAGACATAAACCGCATACTTGCTGTATCGGCGGGATCACCTAATATTCGCCTGAGCCTGTCCGATTACCGCGATGACACCCTGTCGCCCTTGCGGAGCGGCGATTGCGTCAAGTCCTTTGAACACCCTGAAATCAATCCTTTTTTTTCATACTTTCGTGAAAGGCTCCCTGGTCTTTTTGAAAGCAACGAGCCTTCCGTAATCGGCATATCGCTTAATTACCTGAGCCAGGCCCTGACGTCTTTTGCACTGATGGGGTATTTGAGGAAGGTCGTGCCGGCCGCGAAAATCGTAGTCGGGGGAGGGTTGGCAACATCATGGATGAGGAGCCCCGCCTGGAGGAATCCCTTCAGGGGAATAGCTGATATCTGGGTTGACGGTCCCGGGGAAAACCCCCTGCTTTCCCTATTTGGAAAAGATGACAAGGCATATCGGAGTATACCCCGATATGACGGATTGGCAATGCGCCATTACCTGTCCCCTGGTTTTATTCTTCCCTATAGCGCCTCGCGTGGCTGCTACTGGCGACAATGCACGTTCTGCCCCGAAAAGGCCGAGGGCAACGAGTACAGTTCAATCCCACCCAAGTTGGTTACGAAGGAGCTGCAAGAACTTGTAAGAGACGGTAGCCCCGTTTTAATTCACTTCCTCGACAACGCAATAAGCCCCTCCCTTCTGGAGGAGCTTGCCTTAAATCCTCCCGGCGTTCCCTGGTATGGATTCGCCCGGATAACGGAGCATCTCGCCGATCCAGCCTTCTGCCATGACCTGAAGCGGTCGGGATGCGTCATGCTGAAGCTGGGCCTGGAATCGGGCAGTCAGGAGGTTCTTGATGCCCTACGGAAAGGCGTCAGCCTGGATATGGCCTCCCGGGTTCTCGGCAATCTTCGAAAAGCCGGAATCGCAACCTATGTATATCTGCTTTTCGGGACGCCGGCTGAAACACATGAAAAAGCCAGAAAAACCCTTGATTTCACGCTACTCCACAGAGAGTCCATCGGGTTTGTCAATGTAGCCCTTTTTAATCTTCCTGCCTGGGGGGAAGAATCGGCTTCACTGGAAAGCGAATCATTTTATGACGGCGACCTTATGCTGTACAGGAATTTTTCTCATCCACGGGGCTGGAACAGGCCACAAGTTAGAAGCTTTATAGATCGTGAATTCAAACGGCACCCGGAGGTGGCCTCCATCATCCGACGTGATCCGCCTTTTTTTTCATCGAATCACGCGCCCTTTTTCTGCATGCAGGCTATCTTATCCGAACAGTCTTAAGAGCATCGAATAATCTGAAGGAAAAGTCCCTGCCGGAGACAGGCCGTCAAGCATTGATATTATTGTTCTGAGGGCGAATTTAAGATTATTTCAGTTGCTTAAGACAGGTATTTCCCCCCTCTCCACGCTCTCTTTAATGGCGGCGTGAAGATCCGCAAGGGTTTCATCGTTATTGATAATAACGTCGGCCCTGCGGGAGGCTTCTTCGATGTGAAAGATCTCTTCCTCTTTTTTCTCCTGATCCATGAACTGTTCGAAACTCCGGGGATCTCTGGCTTCACCCCTGGCTGTCATCCGCTCGAAGCGCTTTCGGAGGTCACTGACTTCCACACAAACA
>JAQUQY010000164.1 GCA_028715865.1 Syntrophales bacterium | reverse complement strand
AACTGCAGTGGCGTGAGGTTCATCCTGTCAATGCCCTGGGCGCGCAACTCAAGGAACATGGTGGCCATGTCCGGTATGATCCTCATGATGTACCCGTCAATGCGTGGCCTGCCCTCGAAATAATCCGGGTTGGCCGCAAGAACTATTTTCTGCCCCGTTACCCACTCCTTGAAAATAAAAGGGCCCGTTCCAATGGGGTGACGGCCAAGGGGGCTCCTGGTTATGTCAATTCCCTCGAGAAGATGACGGGGAAGTACGACGGAGCCCCAGCTGGAAAGGGCCGGCGCGAAGGGTTTGTCATAGGTTACACGGAAGGTGTGATCGTCAAGCACTTCCGCCTTCGTCACCTTTAGAAAATCCCCGGCGTAGGCCGTAGGCGTCTTAGGGTCCACTGTCACCTGGTAGGTGTAAAGAACATCATGGGCCGTGAAGGATTCGCCGTCATGCCACGTAACGTCATCCCTCAGGTAAAATGTGATGACAAGGCCGTCTTCTGAAATGTCCCATGAACGGGCAAGGTCGCCGACGATGTTAATGTTTTTGTCATATTTTACTAGACCATTGAAGACGAGGCGGGCAATGCCGTGGGATGTGCTGTCTGAAGAAAGGATAGAAATAAGGTTCGACGCGTCGCCAATGGATCCTTCCACGAGAATGTCTCCATAGTCAGGGGCTTCCTTGTCGATGACCGCTTTGGAAGAAGAATGAGTGACAGTCTCGGGGGCCCTGTCGCATCCCGAGGCTGGCCATAAGAATAAAAAGGCAATGATTGTGAGGACCCGCGCGGCCCTGGCGCTACAAGACATGATAATTCTTAATAGCATATATCTTATTTTTTTAAAATATTCATTGATGCTCCAGCAGCGGAAGCGCGCTATGAAAACAGTAGCGAGCCGAAGAAAGGATCATTTATTTTCTTTTTCATAACCATGAAACTTGTGCTATATGCACCTTCATGCAAGTTCTGCGGGGGCATAAGTCGTTTTAGGATAAAAGAGCTAACGAGTTTCCATGCCGGCATCCGTACAGCCCAAACGATATAAAGACAGTCATTGCGTACTATTGGGCTTATGTTCCCTAAAGACAGGTTGACAGGGTTCCCTATTTGCACTAAAAAAAAGACCCTTCAGAACAAGGAGACTAATAGTGAGTGAAGTGTTAGCCGTAACGGCGGCCGACATCGGAAGACCTTTTCACGGCAATGTCCTTGAAATGATTTTTGATGCCGGACCGATGGTTCAGTTTGTTATACTCATCCTCTTTCTTTTCTCGGTGATTTCCTGGGCCATCATCCTCATGAAATATCGGGCTATAAGACGGACAAGAAAGGAAAACGAGCTGTTTCTCGATTTGTACATGAGGAGCAACAAGTTGTCGGTCATATTTCCGGAGTCAAAGAAGTTCCGCCATTCCACGATCGCAGAAGTTTTCAGGGCCGGATACACGGAACTGGGCAAGCTTGCCGGCGTCAAGCGTGAGGGAAACCCCGTTTCATCAGATGATGAGGAGTCCGTTTCTCTGGAGTTGAGGGGAATTGACAATATAGAGCGGACACTTAACCGCGCCTGTGACAGCGAAGTTGACAAGCTGGAACGGTTTCTAATATTTCTGGCCACGACGGGAAGCGCCTGCCCCTTCATAGGTCTTTTCGGAACGGTATGGGGAATAATGCACGCCTTTCAGGGCATCGGTGTTAGAGGCGCGGCGACGCTTTCCGTTGTCGCGCCGGGCATTTCCGAAGCCCTGGTTGCGACAGCGGCCGGGCTTGCCGCCGCCATACCCGCCGTGGTATTCTATAACTACTATTTGGGAAAGATCAGGGCGATCACGGTGGAAACGGAGAATTTTTCCGCCGAGTTTCTTAACATAATAGAGCGATATTATGTACGCAGACTACAGTAGTCATGAAGAACTCCAGGAGTAACAGAGGAAGAAAGAATCCGCTTGCCGAGATTAACGTAATTCCCCTGGTTGACGTTATTCTTGTGCTGCTGCTTATATTCATGGTGGCGGCTCCCATGCTTCAGATGGGAATCGATGTTAATCTTCCGCGGGTTGCGGCGAGGACTGTTGACGTTGGAGAGGAAAAGCTCGTACTTACAATAAACTCCGACAAAGAAATATATATAAATCGATACAAGGCGTCTCTGGATGATTTGAATCAGAAACTGGAAAGTATTTTCGCCGCCAGGATAGACAGGGAAATTTTCATGCGGGCCGATGAAACGGTTCCATATGGTTTTGTGGTGCAGGTCATGTCGGAGGTTCGGAAGGCAGGAGTTGACCGCCTTGGAATGATTACTGATCCTCCGAAGGAATAAAGAATGTCCCTTGTTATGCGGGGAAAGAAGCAGGGATCTGATGGCTCCGGCCTGAACAGCATGGTTGTGCTTTCCGCCCTCCTTCACGCTCTTGTCTTGTCTGTCATCCTTTTTTCGCCATCCCTTCCCACGCCGAAACGCACTTTCGGCCCTGCCTACGTGGTTGATCTGGTCAGTCTTCCCTCTGTTTCATTGGACTCCAGAACGGCCAGAATCCCCTTCAGTGAAGAAATCGTGACAAGCCCCCGGGACTCATCAGTCGTTGTCAGAAGAAGCATGGATGCAGCTAGCGTGGTTCCCATTGAAAGGATTCAGGTCCATAGGCGTGAGACTCCGGGCCAGGTTGATGAAGCAATACGCCAGATAGAAGAAAGGCTGGCTGCTACCAGGGCCTCGGAGTCTGCAGCCAGGACGGAGGCGCGGCAGCCATCCTCAAGAGAGGGTTCCGTCGAAGACCGGATGAATGCCTATTATACGGCACTCTGGGTGAGGATAAAGGAACAGTGGGCTCTTCCGGAGGCCATTCTCAGGGGAGAACAGTTGGAGGCTGTCATGGCAGTAACCATTCTGAGGGACGGTTCCCTTGGCCGGCTTGTTTTTGAACAACGGTCTGGAAACCGCCTTTTTGACGAGTCGGCGGAGAAAGCACTCCAGAAAGCAGCCCCCTTCCCGGCGCTTCCAGGATGGCTAAATGAGCCCTTTATTGATGTTGGAATAAGGTTCCGTTCATCAGATTATCGATAGAATGAAAGGAAGAACAAGATATGATTCGTAGCGCCGTAGGCGCCGCTGTCGTGCTTATAATAATCTGCTGGTGCTCCGCTGCCATGGGCAAGGTATACATTGATATAGACGCTCCAGCTTTTCAGCAATTTCCCATTGCCATCCAGGATTTCACCGTAATGGACGGAAGGGTGGATGCGAATGGAAACGCAGCCTGGTTCGCCGATGAATTGGGAAGACTGATGACTCTTACGGGATTCTTCAGGGTAATAGACAGGGCCGCTTTTCTTGAGGACCCGGCAGCAGCGGGTATAACTGCCCCTGAAATCAGCTTTGGTGACTGGCTGTCAATTGGAGCCGACTTCCTGGTGAAGGGTGGATTTGAACTTGGTGATTCCGGACTGTCCTCGGAGTTCAGGCTTTTTGATGTTGTGAGGGGCACCTTGATTATCGGCAAAAAGTACTGGGGGCGTTCGGAAGACCGGAAAATCATGGTCATGAAATTCGCCGAGGAAATTCTCCTTGCCCTCACCGGTGAGCGTGGGGTATTCAACACAAAAATTGCGTTTGTGGCAAAAAGGGGTGATATTTCAAATATATACACGGTGACATTCGATGGTTCGGATGTTCAACAAGTAACGGACTACAATACTCTTACTCTGCTTCCCCGATGGTCACCCGACGGCGGAATGCTTTCTTTCATCTCTTACATCACGAATAATTCTGATTCATACATTATTAACATTGCAACAAAAGAGTTAAGGGTGCTGACAAACTTCACCGGCCTGAACATGCCCTCGGACTGGTCCTCCGACGGAAGACGAATACTTGCCGTACTCAGCAGGGACGGCACAAACGACATTTATGAGATCAACATTGCGACGGGACATACTCGTAGGCTTTCCCGTGGTCCTTCTATAGATGTTTCGCCCTCATGGTCGCCTGATG
>JAQUQY010000163.1 GCA_028715865.1 Syntrophales bacterium | reverse complement strand
GCTCTTGCCCGGTTCCACTTTTTTCCGCTCTTCAAGATATGCCTTGCCCTTCTTTGTCATCGCGAAATGTCCTCGGTTTTTTTAATCAATAATTTCAATACCCATGGATCGAGCAGTTCCCCCGATAATGTTCAAGGCGCCCTCCATGTCAACGGCGTTTAAATCTTTGTACTTGATTTCGGCAATTTCCTTCAGTTGTTTCCTCGTGATCCGTCCCACTTTTTCCCTTTTCGGATCTCCCGCTCCCTTTGCTATTTTGGCTGCCTGTTTGAGCAGAACTGAGGCTGGAGGTGTTTTTGTCACAAAGGTAAATGACTTATCGGCATAAACGGAAATGACCACTGGAATTACCGTTCCTTCCTGGTTCTGGGTCATTGCGTTATAGGCCTTGCAAAACTCCATTATGTTGACCCCATGCTGACCCAGGGCGGGTCCGATCGGGGGCGAAGGAGTTGCTTTCCCGGCCTGAATCTGAAGCTTGATTTGCGCTATAACCTTCTTTGCCATCTTTGTTACCCTCTCAATTGTTTCAGTCGTTCATCATCCTTGGGACACCTGAATAAAATCCAGCTCCACCGGCGTCGAGCGGCCGAATATACTGACTATTACCCGCAATTTGCCCTTTTCTTCCTTGACTTCGTCCACAACACCATCGAAATTGGAAAAAGGACCATCGATTATTCTTACATGGTCACCGATTTCAAACCGGAACTTGGGTTTAGGTTTCAGCGTTCCTTCACTGATCCTGGTCTTCAAAAGCTCAACATCGTCGCTCGATATGGGCGAGGGCTTGTCTTTGCTGCCGATAAATCCAGTAACCTTTGGCGTATCCTTGACAAGGTGCCAGGTATCATCTGTAAGTTCCATATTTATAAGCATATAGCTCGGGAAAAACTTTCGCTTCGACGTCTTTTTTTCTCCTCGCACCAATTCCACCACGTCTTCTTCAGGAACGAGAATGTCGGCAAAGTAATCCTGCATTCCCGACGCGGCAATCCGTTCCTCGAGAGACTGCTTGACCTTGCTCTCAAAGCCCGAATAGGTGTGTATTACATACCATTTAAAAGCCATAGCGGTTTTATCCCAGAACGAGCCTCACCATCCTGGTGAGTACCATATCAATAAGCCCGAGGTAGAGGCTAACGATTAAAACAACTACAATTACCACCGACGTGGAAGCAAGAGCCTGCTTCGGCGTTGGCCAGGTAACTTTTTTCAATTCCGACCGTGCTTCTCTTAAAAACTGAACCGAAACCTCCCAGGCATTTCTTATCTTTTCCATATGCACGCCCTGAAAATGAAATGGCAGGCCAGGAGGGACTCGAACCCCCAACATCCGGATTTGGAGTCCGGCGCTCTATCCATTAGAGCTACTGGCCTGCATATAGCCCCTTCTACTTTGTTTCTTTATGAACTGTGTGAATCTGGCAAAATCTGCAATACTTTTTCAATTCGAGACGATTTTTCATTGTTCTCTTGTTCTTTGTCGTCGAATAGTTTCTCTGCTTGCATTCACCGCAGGCCAAAGTAATAATGTCTCTCATCGCAAATTCGTCCTCACGAGAATGGAGCCCACGACCAGGATTGAACTGGTGACCTCATCCTTACCAAGGATGTGCTCTACCGACTGAGCTACGTGGGCCTTTATGTCACCATCCCAA
The DNA here is from genome assembly GCA_028715865.1 of Syntrophales bacterium. Classification (GTDB taxonomy): domain Bacteria; phylum Desulfobacterota; class Syntrophia; order Syntrophales; family UBA2210; genus MLS-D. Next base: position 2,352 of record JAQUQY010000163.1, on the reverse strand, counting down.
TATAAAAATAAAGGGAACCGCGTGGGCCGTTCCTCAATTCATTCCTTGGAGCGGGAAACGGGATTCGAACCCGCGACCCTCAGCTTGGAAGGCTGACGCTCTAGCCACTGAGCTACTCCCGCCTGACACAAAACATCTGTCTTTAAAAATGGTGGAGGGGGGAGGATTCGAACCTCCGTAGGCTTCGCCGGCAGATTTACAGTCTGCTCCCTTTGGCCGCTCGGGAACCCCTCCGCATAAAAAACTGCCAATCATGGAGCTGGCGATGGGATTCGAACCCGCGACCTGCTGATTACAAATCAGCTGCTCTACCAGTTGAGCTACGCCAGCCAATATCATCCTGATACCAAAAAGAATATACCTCAACGGGCAAACCAAACATCCACTCAAGCCGAGGCAAATGAGAAGGTTAATTTTTCTTATTCATTTTGTCAAGTATTTTATGGGCCAACATGACAGGTTTTTTGCGGACCGGAACTATCAATGATCCTCGGCAATAACATTAGCAGAGAATACGTAGACATCGGTGTTTTCCTCTCTCCAGGCGTCCCTGGAAAGGCCTGCCTTTATACAGGTTTCTTCTAAAAAAGCAATCCTGTCCCATCCATGCTCTCTGGCAACCTGGGGCAAAAGAAGGCCTGACCTTGAACCCTTGACAACATATAGACCGTGGATGCCTGGGATAATTTCTTCAGAACTGCCAATTTTTTTAAGAGAATCAAGAACCGAAATTTCGATTTTGACGTCTCTTAACTCATCAGCCGTTAGCGGGTGAAAGCGCGGATCGTCGAAGGCCGCAGAACGGGCCGCGTTGGCAACGGTTTCGTGAAGAGGCTTGACAGGCTGTATGAAGCCTATGCATCCCCTCAGTCTTCCCTTCTGCTTAAGAGTCACGAAGGCGCCGCGCGGCTCTTCAAGACTTTTCAGAGATGGCGGCTGTTTACGAAGCTTACGCCTTTTCAGCTTACATTCAATACTTTTCCGGGCTATATTCAAAAGTTCTTTTTTCTCGTATCCGGACAATTCCCCGTTGCTTACCGGCGCTTCGGAATTTTCCCGGCCGGCGATTAAACTTTTTAAAAACACTACGGCTGCATAACCGACAACACCAGACTTGTCTCCCGTAATGTCTCCTGAATTTTCATACTTCAATAATCTGACATTGTTACAACCCCCGGCTCCGGCAACTTTCATGACAACCCCTATGGGGCCATGGCCGCAGGCTTCAGCATGCCCTCGTTCAATGGCCGCATAAAAACCTTGAAAATCATTTTTTTCTATCATTTCCAACGTCGCCAGATCGATTCTTTTCGCTTTTTCATAATTGTGGAAATGAGAAAAGTCTGAACTGGCGGCCACCAGAACATTACGGTTACCGACAGCTTCTCTGATAGCCTCCGCTACTCCTTCACAGGTTTCACGATCCTGCGTCCCCATTGTGACAGGAACGAAGGGTATGCCTGGAAGGAGAATCTGCATAAATGGAACATGCAGCTCTATCGAGTTTTCGGGGGTGTTGCCATGGGAACCCGGCAACAAAATCTCTCCATAGTCGAGCAGGCGCTTGGCCAGATCGGCGTCCAGGGGCAGCAAACCCAGTGGAGACTCGTAACCGGCCCCCTGATAAACACTTGCGCCCCTGAAACGTTCCCTGTGGCTGGGGCCTATCAGGATAACCGCCTCAAAGGATTGGGCAGAAGCGAACTTCCAGGCCATTGCGGCTATCCGGCCCGAATAATCAAGCCCTGCATGGGGTGTGATCATCGAAAGAAGTTTATCTTCTACCTTAACCGTCGGGAAAGAAACGGTAGCGGCATATTCCTCAATCCTATTCCTCAGTTCATTCGCCGACCCCGGATACCAGGTTCCCGAGAGCATGGCTTTTCGAACATTCTCTTTCATATCATTTGTCCGCTATTAACTGAAAAATACCAGGCAACATTCACCAACCGTGCCGATGCGCGAAGCATGATGATTGTTTGGCAGTATCATGCTATTATTATGACAATTGCTATTACTTTACAATAAATAATGATGGTTCCGTAAAAAGTCGCTGGAACCATCGAATCCTGATTTCCCGGGAAATCAGGATCGAATCGGGTGGCTTCGTAAAGTCCGCAGGCAAGGCGGGCGAATCCTGAGGAATGAGTCGCACTTTTTGTGCGTTGCAGTGACGGAGGATGAAGCCCAACGAAGCATCCCGCTTTTTACGAAGTCATTAAAAATGATGGCATCGTAAAAAGTCTTTGAAACCATCGAATTAGATGGCTTTGTAAAAAGAGCCGCAGGCAAGGCGGGCAAATCCTGAGGAATGAGGCGCACATACGGTGCGTCGCAGTGACGAAGGATGAA
>JAQUQY010000162.1 GCA_028715865.1 Syntrophales bacterium | reverse complement strand
GTTTCACTTTGACCTGGCGAGCGTCTATCGCCGAGTTCTCCAACTCGAAACATTGAGTTCCGAACCGTTCCAGGGGATTCCTGTATTGAAGGCACGAGGGGGTGAATGATGACCAGAGTATGGCCCTTCAGGGCTGTAAGGCCGATAAAAAACCTGGCCCCTGATGTGGCTTCACACGCCTATGATGTGGTTAACAGGGAAGAGGGCCGCCTTATAGCCCTTGAGTATCCTCTGAGCTTCCTCAGGGTCGAAAAGTCTGAAATCAACCTGCCCGACAATATAGATCCCTTTGACCCAAGGGTATACCAGTCGGCAAAGGATGTCCTCACGTCAATGATGAAAGAGGGGGTGATGGTTCAGGACATTGAACCGCGGTTTTACATATATCGACAGAAGGCCGGCAATCATGTTCAGAACGGAATAGTAGCCTGTTTCGAAGCTGAAGATTACCGGTCGGGGCGCGTAAAGCAGCATGAACTTACCAGGTCAAACAAGGAGAGGGACAGGATCAGGCATATCGATATACTTAATGCTCAGACTGGTCCCGTTTTTCTGACATACCGCCATAACGATGCAGTCGATGCCATTATCGAATCTGTAATTGCGGTAGAACCCCCTGAGTATGATTTCAAAGCCGACGACGAGACGATTCACTCGGTTTGGGTGATCAGCGACAAGGAAAAATTGGGCAGCATCAGCCGTGCCTTTGAGAAAGTCGAATCGTTCTATATTGCAGACGGGCACCACAGGGCCGCTGCTGCTGCCCGTGTAGCCGACCTTCGTGGCGATCAAAACCCTGGCCATAGCGGGAACGAAGAATATTGCCGGATCATGGCAGTATTGTTTTCCCACAGGCAGCTTCGCATCATGCCTTACAACCGCGTGGTGCGGGATCTGGCGGGAATGAACGAGAGAGACTTCCTCGCCCGGGTATCCGGATACTTTCTGGTGGAGCCCTCGAATCAGGAAGTTGTCCCCTCTAAAAAGGCTGTATTCGGTATGTATCTGAAGGGGAAATGGTTTCGTCTGTCCCTTAAAGAGGATGTGCATGGCGGAGGCGACATCGCTGAATCTCTCGACGTGTCTCTTCTGCAGGACCTTTTGATCGGTCCGATCCTGGGCGTTGTAGATGCGAGGGGTGACGAACGCATCGACTTTGTGGGGGGGATCAGGGGTATAAAAGAGCTTGAGCGGATTGTCGATTCCGGTGACTACGCGGTTGCTTTTTCACTATACCCGACAGACATGGAGTCACTAATGGCCGTTTCAGATAAGGGCAAGATGATGCCCCCGAAATCGACCTGGTTCGAACCAAAGCTTAAAAGCGGCCTATTTGTTCATCTGCTGGGTTAGATTATGTTTGTATCAATTTGAATATAAAGACGATTTAAGACCGTCTTAATTGGCGCCAATTGTTACCCCTCGAGCATTATTGCGATGCACAAAAAAACTCCCTGTAACCTTGTAGTTATTCTCGGGCCCACAGCGTCGGGTAAAACGTCCCTGGCTGTAAGGCTCGCGCGCCACCTTGCCTCAGCCAGCGGAAACCCCGGTGAAATTATATCCGCCGACTCCCGCCAGGTATACCGGGGCATGGATATAGGGACGGGCAAAGATCTCCGCCAGTTCACCGAGGGCGGGGAAAATATCCGCTGTCACCTGATAGACATAGTTGATCCAGACTATGAATTCAATCTTTTTGAGTTTCAAAAAGCATTCTTCAGCGCCTTCACGGACATAACCGGACGGGGGAACCTTCCAATCCTGGTGGGAGGCACGGGCCTTTATATAGAGGCTGTGACCGAAGGATATGATCTACCCGTCGCTCTTGACCGGAACGGCGCGGAACGTATCAACGAACTTGTTGAATTGGATATGGACTCCCTGCGGCATAGATTTTTCGAACTCAGGTCAACCCCCCACAATACTACCGATATCCTTGACAAGAGAAGGCTGGCCAGGGCCATTCTTATTGAGGAGAAGCGCAAAGCGGAGCATGTAAGTGTGATGGACTTGAAACCCGTCCTGATGCCACTTGTTGCCGGAATCCGCGTGGAAAGATCCTTTCTGAGAAACCTCATCAGAAAACGGCTCCTTGAACGCATAGAAGAAGGAATGATCGACGAGGTGCTCCGCCTCCGTGAGTCGGGGTTGAGCTGGGAGAGACTTGATTCCTTCGGCCTCGAATACCGCTACATCAGCCGCTATCTCAAGGGAGAGCTGACCCGCGATGAAATGGTGGATACTCTTTCCGTACGCATCGGCCAGTTCGCGAAGCGCCAGGAAACCTGGTTCAGGCGGATGGATCGCAAGGGGACTGAAATAAACTGGATAGACTATGGTGACTTTGAGGCCCTGAGAGTCATTGTTGAAAGGAAAATTAAAATATGACATCGCGAAAAGCAGTACCCGGTCTTTCCAAGGCTCTTTTCTCTCATGATAACCTCTGTTCTATCGATCTGTTGACGCGGTTCATCATTCACATTCCCTGAAATGAATGAAAATATCAGGAAATATCTTGGCCGATACGGATGTGATTCCCGCTGGAGACTGTCCGGAACACCCCCGGAGGGGCTCGAAACGGTGGTCGTTATTCCCGCCCTTGCAGAATCGACCAACCTATTCAGGACACTGGAGAGCATATCCCGGAACGACAGACAGAGCCTGGCGAAAACCATGGTTATCTGTGTCATCAATAACGGGGCCTACGGTAACGTTTCGGAATGGGATTGCCTGGATAATGAACGGACACTGTCCATTCTACGGAGGATAATGGAGAGGCATACAGCCTCCGATGATGGACCATGGGCCGAGGCGGTAGCCGAAAGCGGACTTTCCCTGGGGTTCGTCGACGCCTCATCCCATGGAAAGGAACTACCTTTCCGCGGAGGAGGAGTGGGCCTGGCCAGGAAAATAGGAATGGACCGGGCACTGGAGATCTTCGATTACCGGGAAAAATCCCTGAAACTTCTTCTCTGTCTCGACGCGGACACCCTGGTGGATTCCGATTGGATCTCCGTAGTCCGCCGCAATTTTGAGAACCGTCGTCTCACGGCGGCGGCCATTGAGTTTTCCCACCAGGCAGGAGCCACCCCGGAGGAGCATGAGGCCATATGCTTATACGAAACATTCATTCGCTATAAACGGCTTGGGCTGGAGTACGCGAAGTCCCGCTACGCCTATCATTCCATCGGATCCACCATGGCCGTCACCGCTGAAGGATACGCGGCGGTTCGGGGCATGAGCCGTCGGGAAGCCGGTGAGGACTTTCATTTCCTTAACAAGATCGCCAAAATCGACGGCGTTTTTTTGATTGACGAAACCCGTGTATATCCATCACCACGGCCCTCGCGGCGCGTTCCCTTCGGCACGGGGCAGAGGGTTTCCCGTATCATAGCTGACAGCGCTTCCCCGATTACTGCTTGTGATCCCGAAGTATTTAGAATTATGAGGGAATGGCTTATTTGTATGGATAATAATTCCGGAAATGAGGCTGAGGCGCTTCTGCGGCAAGCCCAAGCCATTCATGGCATGCTTCCTGTATTCCTAAAAAAGGAGGGTTTTGAAAATGTATGGCGCCGGATGCTAATAAACAGAGGGAAAAACGGCATATCTCCAATACAGGCCTCCAGATGGTTTGACGCTCTCAAGACCTTTAAGCTGACAAGGTTTATGACCCTGAATGCCTTCCCCCCGAAACCGCTGTATGACGCGCTGAAGGAAATAACATCATTACTTGGTATCAAAATTCCAGCCTTGAAAGGCGAGGGCGCCGCCGTTCCGGATATGAAAAGCCGCTCTGCGGTCCTTGCGTGCCTTAGAAGGAGCGGACCTGAATAAAACACAGGGAATTAACCGTTGCGGGCTCTTTCCCGTTCGTGCTATACGGAAACGATAAGAGGAATACTGCTAAATACGCGATGAATGGAACGAAGCGACGACATACAAAACCCGTGTTTATCGGGTCGGTGCAGGTGGGGGGAGACGCTCCCGTTATCGTCCAGTCAATGACGTCC
>JAQUQY010000161.1 GCA_028715865.1 Syntrophales bacterium | reverse complement strand
TTATACCACTCAATTATTTCAAAAACTTATAATCTCATGGAAGTTGATTGGATGTTGTTTTTTTGTGAACAGCCAAAGAAAGGTCGTGATTTTCACGGACCATGCCGTGAATTTCACGGAAACACCTGGCCCCGGAGATACCCGCTACTTGCTTCATTGAGGATGAACCGCGGCCTGTTTCGGAAGCAAGGAGCCTGTTACGAACCCTCTCCACCCTTATCCATGCGATATCGAAGGGAATCGGCCGTTATGTTGAGGAGGCGCGCCGCCTTGCTTTTCGAGCCTCCGGCTTTCTTCAGGGCCCCCTCGATGAGGCGGGCCTCGTAGCGGTTCAGAAGCTGATTCAGATCGATACCCTCTTCGGGAAATGACTCCATCGCATCACCGGAAGTATCTCCAAAGGCCGGCCCCGAAAGAACCAGGTTCTCCGGAAGAATTATGGCGGAATTTTCCATTGCCACGCTACGCTCGATGATGTTCTCCAGTTCACGGACATTTCCCGGAAATGGGTATTTCATGAGAAGCTCCAGCGCGTATTCCGATATTTTCCGGACACTCCTGCCCAGCTCTTTCGTGTATTTTTCTATAAAAAAGTTCACCAGCAGGGGGATGTCCTCACGCCGTTCCCGGAGAGGCGGAATCCTCAATGGAATCACGTTCAGGCGATAAAAGAGATCCTCCCTGAATTCCTTCGCCTTTACCTTCGCTTCAAGGTCCTGGTTGGTTGCTGAAATGATGCGGGCATCCACCGTGATGTCCTCGGCTCCGCCGATTCTTCGAAAGGTTTTCTCCTGGACCACGCGCAGGAGCTTCACCTGGAGAAAGGCAGACAGTTCGCCTATTTCGTCGAGAAAGACCGTTCCGCCGTGTGCCTGTTCGAAAAGCCCCGGCTTGTCCGCGTAGGCGCCGGTGAAGGATCCCTTCATGTAGCCGAAAAGTTCGCTTTCCAGAAGCGTCTCGGGTATGCCGCCGCAATTTATGACCACGAAAGGCTTATCGCTCCGGGGGCTGTTTGCATGAATGGACCGGGCGACCAGCTCCTTCCCCGTACCGCTTTCACCGAGAATGAGGATATTGGCCCCCGTATCAGCGACCTTACGGATCAGTGAGTAAACCTTAAGCATCCCCTTGCTTTTCCCGACCATGCCGCTGAAGCCGGGGGACTGCTCCAGGCCTCTTATGAAGCGAGCCTCTTCCTGACCGGCGCCCTTCTTTTCCAGTGCCTCTTCCACCAGGCTTGCAAGGCGGTCAATGTCAAAATTTTTTTCCAGGTAGTCATAGGCGCCCTCCTTCATGGCCGCGAGTGCCGTCTCCCCCGAAGCGAAGGCCGTAATGAGGATGACCACCGTTTCGGGCGATCTCTCCTTGATGGATTTAAGCAGGCCTATTCCATCCATTCGGGGCATTCTAAGGTCGCTTATCACCAGGTCATAGCTGTCTTTTTCGCAGAGAGCGAGGGCTTCACGCCCGCCCGGCACAACCGCCACCTCGTGCCCCTCCCTGACAAGCATGATTTCCAGAAAATCCCGCATGCCCTGATCATCATCAACAACAAGAATATTCGCCATCAATTCACTCCCCGGTTTCCCTCGCTCCTAAGTTGCATGGAAATCCCATGACCGCGCGTGTTCCTTTTCCCGTTTCGCTTTCGATATAAAAATAGCCTCCATGATTATCAATGACCCGGTCCACAATGGTAAGCCCCAGGCCTGTTCCCGCCTCCCGGGTTGTGAAAAAAGGCTCCCGCACGTTTTTCAGGTCAGCGGGATCGATGCCCCGGCCGGTATCACTGATCTCGATTTCAAAGAATCCCCCTTCTACTCCGGCTTCACCCTCGAGCGCCCGTGTCCTTACTGTTAAAACTCCACCGTCCTGCATCGCCTGCAGGGAATTGGTCACAACGTTAAGGATGGCCTGGCGCACCTCTGTCCTGTTCCCCCTTAGCATTCTTTGACCGTCAAAATGCCTGACAACCTGTATGTCTCCGTTCCAATCCCCTCCCACGCGAACCGACTCCAGTATTTCGTCAACCATTTCAAGGGAATCGATTTCGTCATCGCGGGTTCTCGTCTTTGATCGGGCCAGAAGAAGAAAGTCCACTGCCAGCGCTTCAAGCTGGCCTCTTCCCCGCTCTATTATATCCATGAGCTTTCTGTCGCCCGCGGCCAGAAACAGGTCTCGCCGAAGGAGTTGGATGGAACCGCCTATCGAGGCCAGCGGATTGCGAAGCTCGTGGGCCAGAACCGCTGACATTTCACCCAGAAAAGCCATTTTCTTGCTTCTTTCGACCTCCTTCTCCATGGCCTTCATGGCTGTCAGATCCTGAAAAATAATTATGGTGCCCATAGGCTTCATTGAAGGGTCCATAAGGGGCGATAGTGAACAGCCCAGAGTCATCTCCCTTCCATCCGGCGAAACCTCCGTTGTTTCCAACACAGTGCTGCTTTCACTTCCCTCAAACAGAACTGATGAAATACCGGGCAGTATGTCTTCAAGAACCCGGCCCACGACCTGGTATCGGTGCCTTCCGGTGATTTCCTCGGCGGCATTGTTGAAGGATCTCACCGTCCGGTCACGGTCTATGGTTATGATTCCCACGTTTACAGACTCAATAATGCTTCGGTGAAGCAGATCGAGCCGCTTGAAGGAATCCTCACGCTCCGAAAGAAGGTGCGTAGCCCGCCTTTCGCGCTCAACTACAAAAGAGGCCAACAGGGCAATTATATAAAAAAATACGATATGAATGAATATACGGGAAAATACGTATCCGGCGCTGAAACTGTAGTAATAGGTTTCACCATACATGGGATAGACATATCCGAAATATTCAAGATCCAGCAGACCTCCGTAACATATGGCGCTCAGGGACGCCACAAGCAGGGCTCCCCGCCTTCCCATGAAAAGGGCCCCGTAAATAATAACCAGGGGATATAAAATGGAATAGATGCTCCCTACGCCTCCCGTCACGTACACAAGGGCAGTAACCATGACCACGTCGATAATGGCCTGCAGGGAAATGGTCAGCGTCAGGTTTTTCCATAACCGGGCGAGAACCGCATATAGAAAGGATAGAAAAAAGGTTGCCCCGATGATGGCGAATATCAGTGAAAGAGCGCGCGCTGAAATTGCCTCTCCGCCGCTTACCTGTATCAGGGCCGCGATGCCCAGAAGGACGGATACAATAAAAACACGCAGGAGGATCAGCCATCGAAGCCGCCCTGCCACGCCTTCACCGGCATCGGACGCCGCCGCAACCGTCTCCATTGCCTTTCCTCCGTCCACGCCTTTAACAAACGTTCCTTTATTATGACTGTAATTCCTTCGGCCAAGCCTTTAGCAGGGTACCTTCCCTGACGGAAGCGATTTTACACCCTCATTCACCGAATGTCCAGAAACCGGCCGGCGCCTTCTCAGACAGCTTCATATCAGCGAATTTGCCGAAACCTTGACAGGGTCTCTTTAAGAGGCTAATTAACTTGGGCTGAATTTAAACCCGCTGCGGCATTTACCCGATTGATCATCTTCGACCCATTTTTCCCCCTGACAGACCTGAAGAAAAATACAATTTCCAGGTTCATCAATGAAAACACCTATGGCGGCACTTTGCGCCCTCTTGATTGCCGGGATCACCGCTGGAAGCCTTTGGGCCGTTCCTGAAATGTTCGCGATTTGCCTTATCACGGCGTCTATCGCTGCGTTTTACATTGCCTTTCGCGCTGAACGTCACCATATCGCCCTGGCAACCCTCGCCTTATCCTGGTTTCTTGTGGGCATTCTGGCCGCACAGGAATTCGCGAACCCGCGAATAGAGACGGAAAGGGCTGACCTTATCGCCCTTTCAGAAAATGCGCCGTCGCGGGCGCTCACCCTTGAAGGATTTATTGTAGAGAACCCGGGCATAACGCTGGGAAAAGCCCGCTTAACTCTCGCCTTAACGGCGCTTATCGAGGAAGAGGAACGGAGCTCTATAGGGGGCAGAATCCTTCTCACAGTCAGAAACAGCGGTGAAGACTACTTCTAC
>JAQUQY010000160.1 GCA_028715865.1 Syntrophales bacterium | reverse complement strand
CTCGCCATTTCTAGGATCGTCTGTTCATTGTTCTTCACGTTAAGAAAGAGTTCAGCCTGGGCGATATAAGCCACCGAAAAAGAGGGAATGATGAAATCAATACCGTCGTCGTTATCGAAAGCTTTCATAGTATGCAGCATCACAGCAAGATCAAAGCCATAAGCTCCCAAGTCGACCGGGTTGGTGGTGGAGGTGTTAATATCCCTGATTTTTTCCATGATCAGCTTCTGTGTCCGATCTTCCAGTTCCGGCAACAGGAGGCCGGCTTTAACTGCCAGATCGGCAAAAAGCACCGAAACGCCTCCTCCGGCTCCCAGGAAGCCGACCCGCCTTCCCTCGGGGAGCCGTTCTGTTGTCCCCAGCATAACCAGATTCATCAACTGGTCGAAATCATCCACCAGGATAGCCCCGTGCTGTCGCATTGCCGATGACCATATTTTGTAATCCCCCGCCAGGGCACCCGTGTGGCTGGCGGCGGCCTTCGATCCCTGGTCGGTTTTTCCGCCCTTGAGAATTATGACCGGCTTTTTTTCTGTCGCATATTTAAGGACTGAAAGAAAACGTGCAGGTTCCTTTATGTCCTCTATGTAGCAGGCGATGATCCTTATGCTGTCATCACGGGCGAAATAATCGAGAAAATCTTCCGCGGCGACATCTATCTGGTTGCCGTAGGAAACTACCTTGTTCACGGGTATTTTCCTCGTCGTGGCCATGCTCATGAAATTGGCAGTGATGCCTCCCGACTGTCCGAGGAATGCCGAAGGCCCCGGCGGCTCTTCACGGGGGATGTAGCCGAAGTTGACCCTGGATTCGCTGCAGTGAACACCGATACAATTGGGGCCGATGATTCTCACCCCCCCGGCGCGTGCTTCCCTTAACAGTTCCTCCTCCATCTCGCGGTTTCCCGACTCGCCGAATCCCGAAGTGAAAAAGTGAACAAACTTGAATTTTTTTCGAGCCGCGGACCTGATTATATCGACAGACTGCCGCAACGGCGCCGCGACGATTGTCAGGTCTATGCCGTCAGGAAGATCGTCAATGGATGAAAAGGCGGGCGTTCCATTTATTTCCTTGTGCCTTGGATTTACCGGGTAGATCGATCCCTGGAATCCCGCTCCCTTGATGACGTGGAAATAAGGAATTTTGCCGCCTCCAAGAGAGGCGGATGCTCCGATAACAGCTACGCTATTCGGATAAAATAATCTGTCTAGGCTCATGTGCTTTTTCCATTTCCTGTCATTTGGGGCGGCGTAACCATACGGCACGGCTTATTGGCCTTTAAAACGCCTGTTCCTCGATTGATCGGGTCTTCGAAGTTCACTGTTAATAGAGTATTCCCGATGGCAGGACGGTGAGATCACTCTTGTACCAGAAAGCTGCGCTTAGTCAACAATAAATCTTGACGTGTTGCTAACACAATAAATCTTGACGCCGAAATCTTTACCCGTGAATACACGCGTAAGTTATATCGGTTGGAATTTACAATTATTTTGACATATCCGGGGAAATGAAATACAAGAGCCTTGCCTGATTTTACCCCGTTTTTAACGGCCGGCAGGTAAAGGAAATATTCTGTTAAGGGAGAAGCGATCTGTATGTACGAGGCGAGTGACCTGAGAAAAAACCTGAAGATTCAGATTGATGGGGAACCTTACGTTGTAACGGATTTTCAGTTTGTTAAGCCCGGAAAGGGTCAGGCACTCTACCGGTGCAAACTGAAGAACATGATTACGGGCTCTCAATTCGAACGGACCTTCCGTTCCGTGGACACATTCGATCCAGCCAACCTACAGGAAAGGAAAATGCAGTATCTGTACCAGGAAGAAAACAATTACTGCTTTATGGATTCGGAAAGCTACGAACAGATATTCCTCACGGCGGAACAGGTTGGTGACGCGGTGCAGTTCATGACAGAAAACATTGACACGGACATCCTTTTCTTTGGTGACAAGCCACTGGGAATTACCCTGCCCACCTTTGTGGATCTGACGGTTACAAAGGCCGATCCATGGGTCAGGGGAGACACGGCGGCGGGCAATTCAAAGCCCGTCACCGTTGAAACAGGCTATCAGCTCCAGGTTCCTCCCTTCGTTGAAGAAGGCGAAAAAATCAGGATAGACACCCGAACGGGAGAGTATGTAACACGCGTCAAGTGATGATGGCCTCTGTCATGTTTATTCTATCGGGCGTGGAACGATACCATCGATGAATTATCATTATTCCGACGAAAGGTGGGTCCTGGCCCGAAAGGAACCGGCGTTGCTGATCCGCGCCGCCATGATACAGGCTATTCGCCTTTTTTTTGTCGAGCGCGATTTTCTGGAAGTTGAAACGCCGTTGCGCGTCCGCGAAGTGGCCCTGGAGGCCCATATCGACGCGATTCACTCCGAAGGCCAGTTTCTTCAGACATCGCCGGAACTATGCATGAAAAGGCTGCTTGCCGCCGGCTATCCCCGGCTGTTCCAGCTATCGAAATGTTTTCGCCGGGGCGAAAGGGGCTGCCTGCATCTGCCGGAATTTACCATGCTTGAATGGTACGAGGCCGGAGCCGACTACTGCGATCTCATGAACCGGTGCGAAGATCTTGTCATCTGCACGGCCCTCCGACTCGGCTTGGGAGACGAACTGCCCCTCCGTAACGGCCGGGTCATGTCCCTGAAAAAACCTTGGGAGCGTATGACCCTGTCAGAGGCCTTTTACCTACATGGATCATTTTCTCTAGAGGAAAGCCTTGCCGGGGATTGCTTTGAAGAAGAGCTTACAAGCAAGGTAGAACCAAACCTGGGACTTGGCAGGCCCACCTTTCTTTATGACTATCCCCTTTCACTGGGGTCGTTGGCAAAAAGAAAAGGGGACGATGACGGAATGGTGGAAAGATTTGAGCTTTACCTGAACGGCATTGAACTGGCCAACGGCTTTTCAGAACTGACAGATGTGGAGGAACAGAGAGCGCGCTTCGCGGCGGAACAGCATCTGCGAAAAGAAAGTGGCCGGGCCGTCTATCCCGAACCCGGGCGTTTCCTCGCATCTCTTTTTCACATGCCCCAATCGGCGGGCATCGCCCTTGGTGTGGACCGTCTGGCCATGCTTTTCACAGGCTCGAAAAAAATCGACGAGGTTGTGGCCTTCACGCCGGAAGAGATCTAGTACCGTGTCACGGGCTAAGATTCGCAAGTAATGATCGCGAATGTTGAGTTACGAATGAAGACTAAGAATAATTCCTCGCGTCAGTTAAAGAGTTACAAGGTACTAGTGCCCTTCATTACGGCGCCTCGTTTTTACGAAAAGTCATTTCATATCACCCTTAAGTGCAAGCAGCGCCGCTCCTATGGCGCCGTTCACCTGGGCATGGGGACTGACCTCCAGGGGCATGCCCAGCTTCCTCTCAAGGGCCGAAACAATTCCAATGTTCAGAGCCACTCCTCCTGTCATCATGAGGGGAGGCTTGATTCCTACGCGGTGGGCAAGGGCAGCCACACGGGCCGCTACAGACTCGTGAATGCCGGCGATGATGTCCTCCCGCTTTTCACCCCTGGATATCAGAGATATTACCTCTGATTCCGCGAAGACTGTGCAGATGCTGCTGATTCGGGAAGGCTTCGTTGACTGGAGCGAAAGTCCTCCAAAATCGTTAAGGTCGACTTCCAGCGCCCTGGCCATGACCTCAAGAAACCGGCCCGTACCGGCGGCGCACTTGTCGTTCATCGCGAAATCGAGCGTTCTCCCTTTCCCGTTGACCACCATGACCTTGCTGTCCTGTCCCCCGACATCAAGGATTGATCGTATGCCTGGGTTCAGGTAATGGGCGCCCGCGCCGTGGCAGATTATTTCTGTCAGGGCTTTTCCCGCGAAGTCCACGCTGTTTCTGCCGTAACCCGTTGAAACAATAGCGCCTATGTCGGAAGTCTCAAGTGACAGTTCCCGAAGAAGATCCTCGAAAACCCGCCTTCCAGCCTCCGACGCGTTGTATCCTGTAAAGATCACCCTGGTTCCGACAACGCCATTCTCATCGATTACGGCCCCCTTGG
>JAQUQY010000159.1 GCA_028715865.1 Syntrophales bacterium | reverse complement strand
GCACACGCTGGCCTTTCTCGAAGCCAGGCTAATAGACCATGTTGACGTGGGAACCCACACCCTTTTCGTGGGCGAGCTCGTCAACGCCGAATCTCTGCGGGAGGGCGAACCCATGACCTATGCTTACTATCACCAGTTCAAGGGCGGGAAAACCCCGAAAAATGCCGCCACCTTCATCAAGGAAGATCCAACGGCAAATGATTCCAAGCCTGTGGAAAAAGACGAGTCATCAGCGGCCGGCGCGCGCTACGTCTGTTCAGTGTGCGGATATGTTTACGATCCCGCCGCCGGAGATCCAGAAGCGGGAATTTCCGCCGGAACATCTTTTGCGGAGCTTCCCGAAGGCTGGGTATGCCCGATCTGCGGAGCTTCCAAGGATCAGTTTGACAAGGAATAAATCAGAATTAATATTAAAATTGAAACAAAAACATTCCAGCAAAGGAGAAGCCATGGGAAGCCAATTCGAAGCAAGTGATATATTACAGATAGCCATGAGGATCGAGGAAAACGGGAGTAATTTTTATCGCTTCGCCGTTCAGGTCGCGAAAGAGGAAAGCGTGAAGGAGCTCTTTGAAAGGCTTGCCGCCGAAGAGGATAAACACAAGATAATCTTCAAGGAGATGCTTTCGGGAATCGAAAGCCACGATCCACCGGAAAGCTATCCTGGAGAATACGGAGCCTACCTGAGAAGTTACGCGGACAATAACCTTATATTCAAAAAAGAAGATCTGGACAGGGAGATGGCCAGCGTAAAAGATGCCGTTTCAGCTCTGGATTTCGCCATTAAACGGGAGCTTGATTCAATACTCTACTACCACGAGATCAAGGCCTTCATAGCGAAAAATAAGCATGATTCCATTGATAAAATTATCAACGAGGAACGGAAACACTTCAAGATATTATCGGAACAAAAGAAGAAACTTTGCTGAAAGGGGAGCTGATATGGCTGAAAAGTTGGGTATTTACAAGTGTGAAATGTGCGGCAACATAGTTGAAGTCCTTCACGCGGGAAAGGGTGAACTCGTCTGTTGCGGGAAACCGATGGGCCTGCTTAAGGCTGGGGAAATAGACGCGTCCCTTGAAAAACACGTTCCCGTTGTTGAAAAGACTTCCGGTGGTTTCACTGTGACCGTGGGAAGCACCCCCCATCCCATGGAAGAAAAGCATTATATAGAATGGATTGATATTATTGCTGACGGCCGGACGTGCCGAAAGTTCCTCAAGCCAGGCGAAGTCGCTGAGGCGGAATTTCACGTTGATGCGGAAGTTGTTACAGCCAGAGAATATTGTAATCTTCATGGTTTGTGGAAAAAATAATTGTCCGGAAATCGGAGTTGGTGTCGGGTTAAACAATTCAGGAGGCCCTGAATAATTAAACGGACGTACGGAGAAGTTGAGCCTGCGAAGCTCTGGCAGTCATGTCCCTAACGTCTGAAACCTTATTGAAGGAGGATTTTTGATTCATGAATTTAGGCGAATATTTTGACAAGGTGAAGGGAGTCGGCGTTATGGCCACGGCCGATTCTGAGGGAAACGTTAATGCTGCGACTCTTTCAAAGCCAGTGATGATGGACGATAACACCGCCGCCTTTATCATGTCAGGTCACCTGACCCATCATAACCTTACATCAAACCCCAAGGCATGCTATTTTTTCAGGGAAAAGGACGGATATGAAGGCAAACGCCTCTATCTTACAAAAATCAGAGAGGAAGAGGGTGGCGACATGATCGAATCGATCAGAAAAAAACGCTATCCCATCTTCAGCATAAAATACAGCAACGAATCAAAATACGTTGTTTACTTTAATGTAGACAAGGTTCTTCCGCTGGTGGCCGACGGAGTGCTGAAGCCCGGCGTCAGGGAAGAGTAGGCGTATTAGGCAAAATACGCAGCAAAGAAAGATCTCTGTACCGGAAGCCCTAAAGGTTGATGGTTTCGTAAAAAGTCGCTGTAACCATCGAATCCTGATTTCCCGGGAAATCAGGATCGAATCCGATGGCTTCGTAAAAAGATCCGCAGGCAAGGCGGGCGAATCCTGAGGAATGAGGCGCACTTATGGTGCGTCGCAGTGACGAAGGATGAAGCCCAACGAAGCATCCGGACCTTTTTACGAAGTCATCAAGGTTGACTCCGAAAGGGGATGTTCCGGCTCATTTTTCGCGGAGGTGGAATTATGAAAAGATCAATTGTAGTGCTGACGTCGGCCATTCTTTTTTTAGTCGCCACCGCCGCGAGCGCGGGTGAAACAACCAAAGCGCCCGAGGTGGGGCAGGAATTTCCTAATATCAGCCTGCCTTTTCCTGAAGCCAGGGCGCACAGGGATTACCTGGGCCTGCAACGGGGAAACTCCTTCGGGCTTTCCCAAGTGAAGGCGGAGGTTGTAATCGTAGAAATTCTTAGCATGTACTGTCCCTTCTGCCAGGCGGAGGCTCCCAAGGTAAACGAGCTTTACGCCATGATAGAAAATGATGAGAAGCTGAGGGGAAAGGTCAAGATAATAGGCATCGCGGCGGGAAATACCGCCCTCGAAACAGATTTGTTTCGTAAAAAATACGATGTCCCCTTTCCACTTTTCGCCGATGGCGATTTTGTTTTGCACAAGGCCTTCGGGGAAGTGAGAACACCTTATTTCATAGGCGCGAGAATAGTTGGGGATAGGGCCATGGTTTTTCATTCCAGACTTGGAGCCTTTGATGACCCGGCATCATTTCTGTCGCTTATACTTGAAGAGTCAGGCCTGCAGAATGCCGGGGGAAGACCTGAATGAAGCTGAATTCGAAGAAGACAATAATTTATGTTTTTTTCTTCTCCCTTTTTCTGGTGTTTTTATCGCCGGCTCCATCCCGCGGCCTTTCGGACGCTTTTTCCGGCACTGTCTATGAGCCTAAAGAATTGAAGCCCGTTGACAGTATTCTGAAAGTATCCGTCGGTGACAGGGCGCCCGATTTCGAGCTTCCTGATCTTTCCGGATCAACCACATCCCTTGCCCAGTACCTTGGCAAAAACGTGGTTATTTCCTTCGTTCCGGCGGCCTGGACGCCCATATGTTCGGATCAGTGGCCGGGTTACAATATCCTGAAGGATTTTTTCGAGGGCTATAACGCGGTTTTAATGGGCATAACCGTCGACAATATTCCCTCGCTCTACGCGTGGACAAAACAGATGGGGGATCTGTGGTTCCCCGTCCTTTCAGATTTCTGGCCCCACGGCGAGGTTGCTGACAGCTTCGGGGTTCTGCGATCCGACGGAACCTCGGAACGGGCCATTTTTATTATCGATGGCAAGGGAATTATTAGATACATCGACGTGCACGACATCAACAGGCGGCCGCCCCTGGAAACGATTGTGAGGGAACTGGAAAAGCTTAAGTAAGGCTGGTTCCGTGTCACGCTTTATCATGTACTCGGACAGCGTGGCCCAGCGCTCCACGCAGCGAGTTTTGTTCCGAAGGATTAGCTTTTTTTAGCCGGTGAGCTTTCCTGATACAGAGAGGACGTTAGGTGACGGTGCCGGGGACTTTCCCTGATTCCACGAGTCAGGAATCATTGAAACCAATTCTGGAAAGGCTCTACGAGACCTTCAACCGGCCCGAGTTCCTGCATACGGACCCTATTATCCACATCTACGGCTATGATGATCCATCCGATCGCGAAGTAGTAGGGTTTGTAGCGTCTTCCCTCGCTTACGGCAGAGTGGCTCAGATCAACAGGAGCGTGGCATCGGTTCTGCGGCGGCTGTCTTCTTCACCGTCACGCTTCGTTGCCTCGGCCTCCATGGACGATCTGCGGGAAAAATTTTCGGACTTCAAGCACCGGTTCACCACGGGGCTTGAACTTGCAGGAACTCTATTCGGCCTGGGTGCAATAATACGGACCTGGGGTTCTCTCAATTCCTGCTTTCTTCATGCCGTCGGCAAGGGAGATGAAACCGTAATCCCCGCCCTGACCTTTCTTGTTGAAAAAATCAGGGAGGAAAGCGGCATGGATCAGAACAGCCTTCTACCCTCTCCATCGGGAGGCAGCGCCTGCAAG
>JAQUQY010000158.1 GCA_028715865.1 Syntrophales bacterium | reverse complement strand
TATGGATAAATGTGCATTATATAGATTCGTAATCAGTAGGTCAACGGTTCAAATCCGTTCATCGGCTCCAGCAATAACAAGGGGTTAGGCAAGATGCCTATCACCTTAAATTTTGTTTTGCTACCCTATCGCTACCTGCTGAGAGTGTCTTTTGTCATCTTGGGTGATCTTTACGAGAATTCCAGATTGGTTATCGGTTACATTGTCGAAGGTTTTGGCAAAGATTGTTCTCATGTTGAACATTGCGGATCGCAATATCCTCGCCGTGGTAACCGGACTCAACTAACGGAAGCACCGGAATGCCCCCGGGACGGTTAATTGATGAGTGGAGCCGGCAAGTCGCAGGGCGCATTGATGCCCATTGTTCAATTCTGTTGCCGGAAACGTGCCGGAAACGTGGAGGAAGTGCAATGAATGCTAAGTCGATAATCGGAAGCATAGTCCTTTTCCTGGTGCTTGCTACGGTTCCTGTTGCGGAGGTCTTTGGAAAAGAGCCAGCAGAGCGCCCTTCGGAGCAGGCGCCCCTTGCGGGCTCTGCAACTATCGTTAACGTGGCGGCTCACTATCTGGACAACGTCTTTGAAGCCACGCTGGCATCTCTTGAACTTATCGCGCTCACTCCCGAGGCAAAGCAAGGCAAATGGCAGGGGATCAAGGAGTATCTTGGTCGCCTTGAGTCCCGGTTGCCCGGAACCTATTTTTTCGTCCTGCCCGACGGAAATTATTATTCTCTTGCCATGGATTACACCAACCTCAACCTGGCCGATCGGCCATATTTCAAATCCTTGTTCGCCGGCAACGCCGTTCGGGGATTCCCGATTTACAGCCGTTCTTCCGGAAAGAAAGCGGCCCTGGTGGCGGCGCCGATCCTGGTCGCCGGAAAGGTGACCGGCGCGCTGGGGGCCTCTGTCTACCTGGACGAACTTCATGCCAGGCTGAACCGAACCTTTTCCCTGCCCGGCAATTACACCTGGTTTGTTCTGGATTCGGAAGGAAATACCACGCTGGACAGGGATCGCGATTTTATTTTTATGAACGCCCTCATCCAGGGCAGTCCTTCCTTGCAGGAAGCCGTATCAAAGGCCCTGAGAAGCGATGCAGGGCAGGTCAGCTACGACCTTGGCGGCCTTCGTCATGCCCATTATCAAAAATTGTCCGGCCTGGACTGGTGGATATTTCTGGCGCAAATTCAGTTCAGCGATGTTCAGGCCACAGAGCAGCACACGCTTTCTCTTGATCGCTTCGTTCCTCAGCTGGAGAAACGATTGAAGGCAATAGACGAATCCCTGACCGCATCAATTGAAGATAACCCCGTCACTGCGAAAAAAGAAGCGGATATCAGGGCGCTTCTTGCCGAGATACTCAAGAGGAACCTAGATGTCATTACGGCGTCCTTCGTCGATGTGGAAGGTGTCTTGCGGTATATCGCCCCGAGTGATTACCGGAATGCCGAGAACACCGATATCAGCGAACAGGGCCATGTGATGGCCATGCTAAAAAACCCGATGCCGCTTCTCAGCGGCGCATTCACGGCGGTGGAGGGATTCACGGCAGTGAGTGTGGCCAGACCTTTGTATAACGACGATAATGTCTTTATCGGACTCATCAGTCTTCTGGTTCGTCCCGAACTTCTTTTCGAATCTCTGCTCAGGAAAAGTATGATTCCAGAAGATTACGAACTGTGGGTCATGCAAACCGACGGCCTGATAGTGTA
The DNA here is from genome assembly GCA_028715865.1 of Syntrophales bacterium. Lineage (GTDB taxonomy): Bacteria > Desulfobacterota > Syntrophia > Syntrophales > UBA2210 > MLS-D. The sequence continues at coordinate 2,322 of JAQUQY010000158.1, read as the reverse complement.
TGATCAGAACGAGGAGGAGCGGGGTCTGATGCTCTTCAGCGACCCTCTCTATGCCGATCACGAAAGCTTGCTCGGCCTGGGCAGGGAGATAGTATCAGCCCAGTCCGGTAGAGGGAACTACATATTCGCCGCGCCCATCACAGGCGAAAAAGCGATCAAAACGGCGCTCTGGCAGACCGCGGCGCTTCACGACCGGGAATGGCGAGTGGTTCTGGCCTATCGGCCCTATGAATGACAGTGGACGGGGATATCCATGAAAGGGAGCACGCTTCTCAGGCAGGAAGCCACCTTGCATCTCCTCACGGATCGCAACGATATCGGCGGTTCTGCGGCCCGGATCCGGGATGTCGTTTTTCATGATTTTGAAGGTGTTGACTGAGTTGATGCAAACCTTTTTTAATGTGGCTTTCGCATCAAATCGCCGCTGAAGCCAACCCTGCTCAGCCTACTGCGCAAGCATGGGCGTCATCAACCCTCAGCAATTATTAGAAGCAATTATAGGAGGTGAGCTTATGGCTGCCGGAGTAGCACGTTTTTTTCTGTCATTTTTGGTTGTTGCGGTGGTGTTCGGGAATATTGCGGGCAATTCTTTTGCTGCAGACAATGCCAAGACACTGGAGCTATCGCAGGCACTGAGTCAGGCCGAGCTGTTTGCGGAACTGACCGACGAAGAGAGGTCTGCGCTAAAGCCGGCAGCGACATTGCGGCACTGCAAGAAAGGGGATCGCATTATTGAGCAGGGGAAATCTTTGGGAAGTATGTTCATCGTCCTGGAAGCTCCGGCCGAGGTTCGGGTTAATGGTGAACCTGTGGCTACCCTTCCCGAGCAATCCCTGCTTGGCGAGATCGAGTTCCTCGACGAGCTTCCAGCCAGCGCGGACGTGGTTGTTCTTAAGGAAACTCGCGTGATCGAGTTGAATAATGTCGCCCTTGCTGGTCTCATGGAAAAGAGGCCACGACTGGGCTATGTGCTTATGCGTGAGATCGCGGGAATAGCAGCTCAGCGTCTACGTGCGATGAATCCGCAGTAACCCCTTGCCCAACGAACAAGACTTAGCAACAGGCCGGCAGGTCCCAATCGTGTAGCCGGGGGATTAGCCCCCCGGCTAAACACCACACGTCATGCTGTTCCGCACCGGGCGGTTCACCATTATTACCGGGCCATGAACGGGAACTCGAATTCAGAGAGCAATAGGTGAATTATCTGCTTTCACTTAGCGGGCTGATTTTTGTGCCATTCCTCCGAATTCGGGAAAAACAAAGGTTCTCCATAGACATCAACCTTGAAAGTTCTGATGATCTCCTGCGCTTCCAAGGAACATAGCCATTCGATGAATTTTGCGGCGCCGGCAGCGTTTATCTTTGGAAAGCGTTCAGGGTTAACATCAATAACGGCAATATAGTTCAGCAGGATCGGGTCTCTTTCCACTGCCACTTCAAGGGAAATATCATTTTTCAATATAAGGTACGTAGCCCGGTCCATAAGGACGTAACCCTGTTTTTCGTTTACGAACAGTGTTGTGGAGCGATTCCCTTCTGCGCCCTTTTCATACACGCGATACCAGTCTCCTTGTGGTGCAATCCCGGCCGCCTCCCATACCTCCATTTCCTTCATATGGGTGCCTGACCTGTCCCCACGAGTTATAAAAAGGGCTTTTGAGTATGCAATTTGAGCGAATGCCTTCGCGGCATCAGAAATGCCTTTAATTTTGGCGGGATCTTCTTTTGGACCTAAAATTATGAACAAATCAACACCTTTAATAACACATATGCCTTATTTCTTACCAATAACTCCTAATAATTCCTTCTCAGCATCTTTCAGGTCCTTCCGGAAAGGACAAAATAGACTGGATGCCGATAGCTAAATCAACGCATATCCCCCCAAGTATTATAGTTAGTACCCTGTCAGTCTTTAACTGACGCAGGGAATTATTCCCGGTCTTCATTCGTCACTTCACGTTCGCGATCATTCCCCGCGAATCTTCGCCAGTGATAAGGCGCTAATGAGCGTTGTGAATCTGTACATCCCGCTGCGGGAAGGGGATTGTAATGCCCTCCGCGTCAAAGCACTTCTTGGTCTGCTCCTGCAGAGCGAAGTAAAGGCCCCAGTAGTCGGCGGTTTTTACCCATGGTCTCACGGCAAAATTAACGCTGCTGTCGGCAAGGGCCAGGATCCCGATTGTAGGCGACGGTTCCGGGAGAACGCGGTTGTCGGAGGCGAGAATATCCTGAAGCACCCTTCGAACCTTATCGAGATCATCACCATAACTCACGGACGCGACAATATCTATACGCCGCTGGCCATGGGCCGAATAGTTGGTG
>JAQUQY010000157.1 GCA_028715865.1 Syntrophales bacterium | reverse complement strand
CCTCCCGCAGATTCCGGACCTACTATCCCAAGAACCCGGAGTGGCGATTTTATAATGGACATGATATAACGCCGCGGTTTCGCAAGAACGTCATAGGCGCTGAATATTTGACCAAGCTGTTTTTTTAGCGCCGAAAGGTTCCTCCTGTCCTGGCGTGAGGCCATTTCCTCCAGCAGCTTATCAGACGTAGAGCCGACAAGTGCATCCAGTTCCTTCAACCATGATCTTGCCGCCTCTTCTTCGCTTTCCGCTGAGGACAGCAGACGATCGGTTTTTTCAATCAACCCTTCCCGGATTCGCCTAAGATCATCACTCCTGACGGAATTAAGCGCCGAAGGGGAGCAATCACGAATAATACCGTCAACACATAATCGAACCGCGGACATGAAGGTCTCTCCCGAGAGCTCGGAACTGTTCATGAAGGGTATCCTGAAAAAACGGTCTCTCCGAATCGACAGCCCGCGATCCCTGAACAGGGTCACCAGTTCGTCATCAGTCTGTCTGTAATCAGCCTTGTTAAAAACTATACAGTAAGGCTTTCCTTCACTGTCCATCCTGCAAAGAAGGCGTGATGGTATGTCATCGGCATATTTTTCCTGGCTGGCAACGAATATAACAACATGGGAAAGAAGATACAGGGCTTCCGCTATGCCTCTATGTTGGCGCTCCACGGAATCGACATCGGGCGTATCCACCAGGACCAGGTGGCGCATGTCTTCATCTTTGTGCTCTACGTAGAAAAAGGGAACCCTTGATGCATCATCGCTGGAGGATTGAGATTCCCCCGACCTGAGACGCTCCAGCCGCATATTGTCGAAAGGGAAACCATCTTCCACAGGATTGCTGATATGGCCGTAGGCTATGGCCGATGTTGTCGTCGGACGTTCAACACCGGCGGGACTTACATGTGAACCTGCCAGGCCGTTGAAAAGCGTTGATTTTCCCGTGCCCGTGCCGCCTATCAGGCAGACCCAGAGGCAGGGAAGCTTTATTTTGTAGAAATAAACGGCGTACTCCAGACGAAGCTCTTCCGCTATCATCAACAATTCATGGGCGGAATACGTTAAACCTGGGAAAATTATGTCTTCCCAGTCAATTTCAATGAAAAGTGAAAGGGGATCGGCATATTTATTCAATGGGCTGGAATCGGCTAATGAGGTCATAATTTTTTGTTTCCCTGATCCTTTCACGAGGGACATGCCACAAGGGTATCGACACCGGCCGATCACGCTGAATAAGATAAACCTTCGTGTATACTAACATATAGCACGTGGAACATCAACGTGATTGAGAATCGTCGCGACAAAACTCAGATCCATTCATCAGCAAAGGAACCCGCACAGACTGATTATCAAAGCATTGACCCGCCCTTTCCTATGTGCTTTATGGGTGGACAGGTTGTATATTGAAAGGGTATTTGAAGAAAGTCGATTTAAGTAATGAAAAAAAACTTCCGCATACTTCTGGTAAACCCCTGGATACATGATTTCGCCGCTTTCGATTTCTGGTCGAAACCACTGGGCCTTCTGTACATCGCCGCATTACTGAGGCAGGCTGGCCTTTCGGTAAACCTGGTGGATTGCCTTAACTCCCGGCATCCGTCACTTATACCTTCTCCAAAGAGGAGGAAAGACGGAAGTGGACGCTATCACAAGGAACAGATCCCCAAGCCCGCAGTTTTAGGACATATAGAGCGTAAATACAGCCGCTATGGAATGCCTCCAGCCCTGTTCAGGAGCGAGCTGTCGGGGCTGGAGAGGCCGGACGCAGTCTTTGTAACCTCAATGATGACATATTGGCATCCAGGCGTTTCCGAAACAATAACCGTAATCAGGGAAACTCTGCCGGGTATTCCCGTTGTGCTCGGAGGTGTTTACGCAACGCTCTGTGCCGAACACGCCATGAAGCATTCGGGAGCCGACCTTGTATTCGCGGGCAATCTCTTTTCCAATTTGCCTGGCAACCTGTTCACAGTTTCAGAATCCGGGAATTACAATCAGTATTCCGGGGGATTGGGAAACATACTTAAAAAAGTGCTTGATGATAATTCTTTGGGAAGCGAAGACTTTGAAGATCTCGATTCGTTGCCCTACCCAGCCTTTGACCTCATTGCAGGGCTTGACCAGGTCTCCATGGTCACGTCCATCGGATGTCCTTACTCATGCACCTACTGCGCTTCAGCCTACCTTAACAAAACATTTAATGCCAGGGATCCAATTGCGGTGGTGAATGAAATCGAATTCTGGAAAAGGAGCCTCGGTATCAGAAACTTTTCCTTCTACGACGATGCCTTGCTTTTCAACGCTGAGGAAAGGGCCGTTCCAATGATGGAAGAAATAATTCGTCGGAAATTGGAATGTAGCTTTCATTGCCCCAATGGTCTTCATATTCGTGAAATCAACTCCGTTGTTGCGTCTCTAATGTATAGGGCCGGATTCAAAACAATCCGGTTCGGTCTGGAAACGGCTGAAAGGAATCGGCAGATAGCAAGCGGCGGCAAGGTTAACTCTGATGAGGCCGTTGAAGCAGTGCGCTATCTGAAGGAAGCGGGCTTTGGAGGGGACGATGTCGGCGTATACCTACTTTACGGATTGCCGTGGCAGGAACCATCGGAAGTAATGGAGAGCATAAATTTTATTAAATCTCTTGGAGCATACCCCGTAATGAATGAATTTTCCCCTGTCCCGCACACGGCGCTCCAGGCCTCTGCCATTGCCGTTTCCCCCTATGACATTGAACAGGAGCCACTGTTTCACAACAACACGATTCTCCCATGCGGAGGTGATACCATGACCCTCGAGGACTGCAGAATTCTGAAAAAGGCTGCCCGAGATTGTCGAAAAACCTTGATTCAAAACAAATTAAGAAATAGTATTCGAAGTTAACGTGAATTTTATGAACACTGCTTTCTGGTGGATAAAACAGCTGGTTATCCTTTTCGTTTCAGGGTTTTTCCTTATAAAAGGCGTCCATGTTCTTATAGATTCCTACCGGTTGACAAATCCCTTTGAGTTTATCATGTATTTTTTTTCATCCAGCTTACTGATCCTGGTCAGCGCCGGAATCCTTCTCTATCCGCTTTTGAGAATTTACGTCAGGCTCTACGGCAAAGAACAGGCAGATAGCGTCACAGACGGCGATATAAACCATGAATAACGCCTCCAGATTAACAATGATTACCCGGGCAATATTTGTTTGCTGCATTTCGCTACCCGTGTTTGTTGCCTTTTCATCTTCACCGGGCTTCGCCTTCAAGCTGGAGGAAAGGGTTCATAAAACCGTTCTTGACAATGGCATAAGGCTACTGGTCCTTGAGCGCCCAATAAGCCCTACAGTGTCCCTCTATATACGTCACGGATCGGGCGCCGCCCATGATGAAAGCGGTTACACCGGAACGGCACACCTTCTTGAACACATGATGTTCAAGGGAACCACCACCATCGGCACCACGGACTATGAAGCAGAATCAGGACTTCGCCGCCTCATTGAAGAAAAGCGTGAACTGCTAAAAAACGCCATTAGCCGGGAAGGGCCAGATTCAAAAGCCGCGCAGTTCCTTGAACAGGAAATCAGGAACCTGGAAGATGAAAAGCGGCTGCACATAGTAACAAATGAAATCGACCGGCTTTACCGGGAGCGTGGAGGCGTCGGCCTCAACGCCTCCACCGGTCATGACATGACTACCTATATGGTAAACCTGCCTTCCAACAGTTTGGAATTATGGGCCCGTATAGAATCTGATCGCCTTATGAATCCCGTTTTCAGGGAGTTCCTTCAGGAGCGGAATGTTGTTCTGGAAGAAAGAAAACAGATGGTGGACTCCAGGCCCGAGAGAGAGCTTATGGAGCTTTTCCTGGCCTCGGCATTCAAAGCCCACCATTATAGACAGCCGATTCTCGGATGGGCATCCGACATTCCACGAATAGAAAAGGAACATGTGGAGCGCTTTTTCAGAACACACTACATTCCCTCAAACATGGTCATCACAGTCGTGGGAGACGTGTCCTTCGGGAATGTGGTTTCTCTGGTGAACAGCTATTTC
>JAQUQY010000156.1 GCA_028715865.1 Syntrophales bacterium | reverse complement strand
ACAGGGCCTTTCGGTGATCCTTTCGGCGTCAGTGGCGTCTCTATGGGCTGAACGGGCCTTGAATAACGCCTGATAAGCTCTTCAAAGGACATTGTGTTCCTGCCTCCCCAAAAATACTGCCTGCTTCGACATATTAATTAAAAGCATAGAAGAGAGAGCGGCGCCTGTCAATATCCCTGCCAATCCTTTGTTAACTTTACATGTATGTGGCGCTGAGCCTTGATGGTGTTTTTCGCTTAAGGTGTGAATAAGGATCGTGAGGGCCTGGGATTATTGCTCCTTTGCCGGATTATAATGCTTTTCAGAACTTTTCGGAATAATCCTTATAAGACGCCTCATTGGCATGGCTTCCCGGAGCCTCTATTGCAAGCCTTTCAACATCCCGGTGGCGGGAAGGCGCCTCCAAAAGGCTGCCCCTGTTCTGCTCTACTCGTATGCTAAGAGCGCCTCCAAGTACGCTTATTTCATAGTTTCGATCGCCAAGGTTTATTTCATTTGCCATTTTTTTCATGTTTCGCAGTGACTGCTTGAAGCGGTAATATGCGAAAACACATCCGCCTGTCCCGGCCGCCAGAATAAGCGCGAAGATCCACCAGGGAGTGGTTATGACTTTTCCAATAATCATCAAAGCGATGATGACAATAAAAAGCAGGAGAACTTGAGATCCGATTATAACATACATGTATACCAAGGCCTTTCCTATTTCATGATCATCCTTGCCTTTTTTCTGCCGTGCCCTCTCTGTAGCTTCAGCCTCTCCGTGACTCTTCCCGGCTCTTTGGTCCTTTCCCTTTGAACGTCTGAAAAACATAAATATCTCCGGTACGTTATAGTTAATCCACGCACATGCTTACAGCGACTCGCCATAACCCGTGTTACGCGGCAGAGGAGCGTGAGCTTATCGGCAACGGATCAGAATTTTATTGTATTATTAAGATATTGCTTATCGGTTTTACGATGATAGGCCATGCCGCACCCTGTGTCAACGGAATAAGGAAAAAGTAGAACAAGCGCCCCCGGGAAATACTTTTTACAATTGATGGGCAGGGCCCGTTGTGATAGAAACGCGAATATTTGCAGCAAAAGCGGCGGGTAACGGCATTTTCCGGGATGCTGCTTATCACTCAAGGCGTGAAAAAGTATGATTTAAACCAATATTAAATAATATCGAAAACATGAAGGAGGCTCGTAATGATTGAATCCAACGTAAAAACCAGTTTCAGTTCCACAATTTCTTATCCCCGAATAGATCCTTCAACTTACGTTCACCCCCTAGCGTCGGTTATCGGAAATGTTGAACTGGGCAAAAACATCATGGTCTCACCCACCGCGGCGGTCCGGGGAGACGAAGGTCAGCCAATTTTCATTGGTGACGATTCGAATGTCCAGGACGGTGTGGTAATTCACGCCCTTGAAACGGAAGACAATGGAAAGCCCGTTGAAGGCAACACCTTTGAGGTACAGGGGAAACGCTACGCCGTCCATGTGGGTAATCGAGTTTCCCTGGCCCACCAGGTCCAGATTCACGGTCCTGCGGTAGTGGGAGACAATACGTTTGTGGGAATGAAAACCCTCGTTTTCAGGTCGAGGGTTGGCGAAGGCTGTGTTATGGAACCCTGTGTCATGCTTATGGGAGTAACAATTCCTGATAAGCGTTATGTTCCGGCCGGATCGGTCATCAGAAGTCAGGAAGAAGCCGACGCGCTGCCGATCATTACCGATGACTATCCATTAAAAAACCTGAACAGGAATGTAATCCACGTGAACACTGAACTAGCCCGGGAATACCTGAAAAGGGACGAGGGGAAATAGTTAACACAGGATTTATAAAATTGACTCTATAACCTGACAAAGAAACAGCGGCTGAACCACAATCGGTGGTCCAGCCGCTTTAATTTTCAGTGATCCACAACAGGATTAATGCCCCCCCCGCGCCAGATCCCCACAGGGCTAAACGTCATATTCCGTTATTTTTTGATGGCGCACGTCACCCTAAGGGCGGCGACCGTGCCATAACCTCCAGTTATTTCTAACCATTGCCGTATATATAACCGGTGACAACAGACTTTTCATCAGTCCTTCAAACATAGGAAAGCCTCAGGATATTCCCGCCACCTGGGCCATAGTCTCCCTGAAAACATGATAGAAGGCCTTATTGTCGGCAACGCCGCGCTTTATTATCGTCCCCATATCACCGATATTGTCGATGTTTATGGTAATGTTTACGCTCCTGTTAAAGGCGGTCATGTCATCGAGGGTTCGAAAACGGGAACCCACAAGGGCTACAAAGATCTTTCTGCGCACCTGCATGTTGAGTTCCGCCAGGTATGAAAGAACCACGTTCTCTTCGGGATCTGAACAATCGAAGTCCTCGTTGACTACCACCACATCGAAGGTGTGATAGCGCATTCTCTTCAGCGCCTCCTGTGCCGAGCCGGCCTCGGTTACCATGTAGTCCGCCTTCTCCAGCTGCTCTTTTGTCTGTGACCTCAGCGAGCCGTCAGGTTCGCACAGCAATGCCGTCTGCCGACCCTCTTCAATAAAATCAAAGGGTTTGTCAGCGGCATCGTAGGCTTGAGATGTAATTTCATCGATCACTGTTTTGTCGTCGCTCATGGGATACTCCTTCCCCTGTGATTCTTACCATTTTCTTCTGTCACGTCCGTATTCCTTGTCCACTTCCAGGCCGTCGATCCCCGTAGTAGCTTCGCCACGCTTTGACTTGATGGCATCTATGCCACGGCTTACTACGCCTCTTGTTGTAGCGTAGGCAAGAGCCGTCTCCTCGGATATTTGCTCCTCCTCGTAGAGCTTGATTATATAGTCGTCGAATGTGGTCATTCCGAAGGCCTTGCTGGCTTCGATGATTTCGCGGTATGTCTTTCCTTCCGATTCTCCGTGAAGAATGGTGTCCTTGACCCTGAGATTGGACCCCATTATCTCGAAGGCGGCCACCCTTCCGCCTCCTTCCTTGGGAAGCAGGCGCTGGCAGACAATCCATCTTACCGTATCGGCAAGCCTGATGCGTATCTGCCTCTCCTCTTCAGTGGAAAACATTCCCAGGATCCTGTTTATCGTCTGTCCCGCGTCCACCGTGTGGAGGGTGCTTAAAACCAGATGCCCCGTTTCGGCGGCCCCAAGCCCTATTTCAACGGTTTCACGGTCGCGCATTTCTCCTACCAGTATGACCTTTGGAGCCTGCCTGAGGGCGGCCCGCAGGCCGTTGGCAAAGCTGTCAAAGTCCGTGCCGAGTTCACGCTGGTTGAAAGTCGCCTTCTTGCTCTGGTGCTGGAACTCAACGGGGTCTTCAAGGGTAATTATATGAATCGATTTCTGCTCGTTGTAGTCATTCAGAAGGGCCGCGAGAGACGTGGATTTACCGCTTCCGGTGGCGCCTGTAACCAGGATGATGCCGTTTTTTTCCTGCGACATTTTTTCAAATGCTTCCGGGAGGTTAAGCTGTTGGCGGGTTGGAATCTGCGTTTCCAGCTTTCTCAATACAATGGAGTAGTTCCCTCTCTGCGAAAAAATGTTGACCCTGAATCGGGCCTTGCCGGGCAGTTCATAGGAGGAATCGCAGGAACCCTGCTTGACGAGAAACTCTGTCAGCCTTCTATCCTGGTTGATAAGGTTGAGAGCCATTATTTCCGTCTGGAAGGGCGTCAGCTTTTTGAACTCGGGATCAATGTCCACCGGTGTCAGCTGTCCTGAACTTTCCACCTGGAAGGGCTTGCCCACGGTAACGTTCAGGTCTGATACGTTACCGTGGGAATCAAGCATCTTGTTGAGTATGTAATCTATTTCCTGTTTCTTCATGGCATGTACCTCACATCACTGGTGTCCATAGGTAACCGTGGTGGCCCTTTCCGTCAGACCTCTGTAAAGTCCGTGGGCGGCGTCTTCAGGAAAGACCTGAACTTGGACTTGTCATTTGCCTTTGTGTAGGCCTCATCGGCGCTTATCCATCCCTTCTGCAGAAGCTCTGCGATGGCATCATCCAGGAGCTGCATACCGAACTTGCGGCCTGTCTGTATCATGGAGGGAATCTG
>JAQUQY010000155.1 GCA_028715865.1 Syntrophales bacterium | reverse complement strand
GTCAGTCAAAGTTCAGTAATAATACCAAATGGTTTTGTAGAGCTCCATGTCTTCTCCCTCGGCCTTCATGCGCTCCAGATAATCATAGATCGATACATCGGTGTGTATATAGGTTTCGACCAGCTTGATGTTTTTCTCCCATGGATGAAACTCGTAAACCCGCCGTCCGTCGGGCAGTATAGATATTAGGTCGCGGTGCTGGGCGGCACGGAGATAGTTTTTTCCCAGACGGGGAACGTTGAAGACAACCTCGTCGGTGCGGACCATTCCCGGAAAGAGCCGCGCTCCTTCGGATTGCTCCTGTAAAAGTCTGGCCAGCGGCACACGGTATTCGTTGGTTTCCTCTTTCCCTTTTGTGTTGAACGTGTAGTAAGGCGTTACGCCGATCAGTCTCAGTTTGTGCCGAAGGAAGGATGCTTCGTATCTGCGGGAATTATAGAATGTATAGACAAGCTGGTTGTACACGCTTATTCCTGAGTGACGGAACTTCTGGACCGCCTCCATCATCTGAGGCGTAATTTCATACGAATGCTCACAGTGGGTAACGATAACAATTTCCCGGATACCTGGGCGATGGTAGCCACTGATGGATTGGACGAGCTCGTTGGTTATCCTTTGGGGCAGGGTGACGGGTGTCCGGGTTCCGATCCGAATGCGTTCCACGTGGCTTATCCGTGAGAGTTCAGAAAGTATGCTCTCTATTTTGCCGTCGGGGAGCAGAAAGGGATCGCCTCCGGTTATGAGCACTTCCCTGATTTCCTCCGTTTCATCAATCCACTGGATGGCCCGGTCAAGCACATCCTTCGATGTTGCCGCTTCCGAGGGCAGGCAGACGTCTTCAATCTCCCAGTTTCTCTGGCAATAAACACATATTTGCGGGCAGGTGTTGATTGGTTTTAGTATGACTATCATGGGATAACGCCGGGTAATTCCATCTATGGGAGAAGTGTCACGCTCAAGCATGAAATCCATGGATTGGCCGCTCTCCCGGGCCCGACGGCAGGAGTCCACATAATACCTGGACGGTATGACCTGAACTCTGATGCCCCTGTCCCTGATAGAATCAGGTTCGTTGTCCATGAGCGATACATAGTAGGGAGTTATGCCGAAGGGAAACCGGTTCAAGCGGGCTTCCCTGATGGCCGCCTCCTCATCATCGGAGATGCAAACAAGCCCCTTCAGGGTGTCCGCGTCTCTGATCACGTGGCGCACCTGCCATTGCCAGTCATTCCAGTCTTCGTCGCTTCCATTAAAATACCGTAAAATCCTTTTTCTGTTTTCCTCCCGCATTTCGATCACATCGTGATCCATGCCCCAGGGATATCGCTCCACAAAAGCATGGATCCATGCAGCCATATCAGAAAGATCTCTGGATCGAATCTCCGCGGCCTCCCTCCCCTCGGAAACGTATAAGTCAGTTACTTCCAAGTCGTCATAAATGCTTATTTGGCCCGTTATTCCCCAGACGAGATGCTGAATTTCCTCCAGGAAACCAGGACTCGGCTCTTCCTGACGTGTTCCTTCTTGTTTGTGCAGAATGTCGATAATGTATTGAAGAAAACTAAAACCAGCCATGCGCTCATTCCTGCGGGAGAGAATATTTTCAAATGTCGCGATGGCCTGCCTGATGGCAATCCATATCAGGGGATGATAGTCCGGGCTCCTGTTACGGTCGTAGTGAACCATCAGTTCGTTGTAAAGATAGAGCCTGATTTCCTTTCTGATGATTTCAACGTCATTCGACGCAAGAAGTATATTCCTTAATCTAGGAGCCGTTTCAAACAGTCCCAGCACCCTGTTTTTGATTTCATCCCTTCCCATACTTTTTCTCTCCGCTAAGTTCTTTTTTGTTTCTCTTGATTGTAAAGTTTCCGGTATGCTTTCAATGCGAATTCCTTAGGTTGACGCGGCTAGTCTCCTGACACTATATCACATATTAGCCACCCCATCATTTTTTCTCTGTTCCCCAGGTGGAAAATTCTTTAAAATGGCAACGTAATCATCAATTTTTCCGGAGAAGGTGCAGCCTTCGTGTCCGCAATGTTCAATATTCTCACAGCCGCAACGGGGTTGGCGCTTTTTCTCTTTGCCATGGTTCGCCTGACGGAAACGGTTCGTCGCGCCGTCACCAGTACCCGTATACGTGAACTCTTCAGGTACGCCGTCAGAACACCTCTCTGGGGACTGGTGACCGGCATAGTGATCACGGTTCTCTTTCAAAGCAGTTCAGCCACGACAGTTCTTGCCGTGGGACTCGTAAGCGCCGGCCTTATAAGTTTTTTCCACTCCCTGGGCGTAATACTCGGAGCCGATATCGGAACCACCCTGACGGTGCAACTCGTCGTGTGGCGGGTCACGGACCTTTCTCCCCTATTGGTGATCTTCGGAGCCCTTCTCTGGGTTGCGGGAAAGGGGAAATACAAGGCCATAGGCGAAAGTATTTTTTATTTCGGCCTCATGTTCTTCGGCTTGAGCATTGTGGCCCACGCGACGGAACCCCTGAAAGAAGCCGCCTATTTCATTAGCTTTTTTCGGGAAACAACGAACCCCTTCCTGGGAGTTCTCATTGGCTGCGTTTTTACCGCCCTGGTGCAATCATCGGCCATACCCATCGCCCTCCTTGTTATTCTGGCAGGCCATGATCTGCTTGTGATTGAGGAGGCCGTTTCCTTCGTTCTGGGGGCCAACCTGGGAACGGCGGGAACGGCCATCATCGCCGCCATGGCCGCGAATATTGAGGGTAAGCGGGTGGCTTTTTCGCACGCCCTGTTTAAATGTACCGGAGTTATCGTCTGCCTGTTGGCCCTCACCCCTTTCGTTACATTGCTGAAGGCCGCTTCGGCGAGTGTCCCCCAGCAGATAGCACTTGCTCACATACTCTTCAATCTCCTGGTAGCGGTCATTTTTGTTCCTATACTTCCATACTTCGCCCGCTTCGCAGTTATGATTTTCCCGGAAAGGGGTGAAATATTTTCTATCTGGCCTGATTTTCTGGACGAAAGGCTCCTCGGTAATGCGGAAATCGCCCTTGAAGCCTCACGGAAAGAAATGGAACGGGAGATGATTCTCGCCAGGAGAATGTGTTTCCTGTCCATGAGCCTTGTTTCACGTTTCAATAGCGGAGATATGCAGACCATAGGCTATATTGAGGATGTGGTCAATTCCCTGAAAGAGCAAATAGGTATATTTCTCAGAAGGATATCGGAGCTTAATCTCTCACGAGCGACATCGAAGCAGCTTTTTCTCTTCTCGGCACTGGTGGATGACATAGAGCGCATTGCCGATCACGCTACCAACATAAGCGAACTTGCCGAAATCAAGGCAAAAAGGAACATATTGTTTTCGGAATACGCGAAAAAGGATCTCGCGGAAATACAGGCCCTGATCGATGCCAACCTGGACGATGCGATGTTGCTAATGGGAACATACAGCGAAAAGACCATTGAGGGCATTTTCAATCGCGAGAAGATGATTGACCGGTTGTTTGTCGCAGCTCAGCTCGGTCACCTTGAAAGGGTCCAAAAAAAAATCTGCCATTCCGATGCGGGTCCCATATACGTCAGGATACTGGTCAACATGGAGCGCATCTCCGATCACTGCGAAAACATAGCTGAATACTTCAGGGACCTCAATTCCGTTGAAACTGAAGACGAAGGTTAACAATCGAGTAACAGCCAGGAAGCTTCTACTACCGTGTCACTCTTTTACTGAGGCAAGGAATTATTCTTAGTCTTCATTCGTTACTTCATATCCGCGATTACTTGTTGCGAATCTTTACCTGTGAAACTGCACTGCGGGGATGTTTCAGTTTCTGGATACCATGTGCTGAACGGCCTGTTCCAGCCCGTCCAGGGTGAGTGGAAACATGGGGAATACTTGCCTTATTGCCCCTATTGTCCATACGTATCTCCACTCTTCCTCTCGGCAGGGATTAAGCCAAAGGGAGTGACGGAACGTGTCGGCAAGGAAATGGAGGTTCTCTATGCTTGTTTTGCGAGATTTCGCGCCGAAGTATATTCCCCCGCCCCTGGAAACCAGTTCATGGTGGGCCATGCTGGCGTCCCCTACAATGATAATTCGG
>JAQUQY010000154.1 GCA_028715865.1 Syntrophales bacterium | reverse complement strand
AACCTACCAATCTCCTGATTTCGTTCCAGTTGTGCCTGAAGCTGTCAAGATCTATTTCAACCCAGTTTCTGTAGTTTTTTGTGTTAGGCATGATTGCTCTTACAGTCCCCCCGCATAAGTTTTCATTCCCCTGTGATGATATCAACAGAGGCGAATTAATTTAATATCAATCACCGGTGGAAGAAAAACTATTTTTTAGTCATCCTGAACACACAGTCCCATCCCGATTCAGGCGGATTGCCCCTAAGCTCTTTGCACCGATCGATATACATCTGCGAAGCGAAATCTCCGGGCTTGATTTCGAGAACATTCTCGAATGATTCGATGGCCGAATCCCATTGGCACTGCCGGTACATTGACAGTCCCTTCTCGAAGAGAGGAAGGAATGAATAGTCATGCCCAGAATCGCCCAGCGGTCCAAGAAGTTCATAAATCTTGACGGGACGGTTTTTACCCTTCACCTGTACCTGGTCAAGTTCCCGGCATTGAAGTTGGTCCTTGATCTTCTCATAGGTGAATTCACTTATGACTATGTTGGTTCCGTATTCCTTGTTGATTCCTTCAAGCCGCGATCCCAGGTTAACGCTGTCCCCCATGACGGTATAATCGAAACGCATCTCGGAACCCATGTTGCCAACCACCATATCCCCCGTGTTGATGCCTATTCCGATGTCCAAAACCGGCTTTCCCTCTTCGGTCCACTTAGCCTGGAGAACCTTCATCGCATCCATCATGTCCAGGGCCGTCCGGCAGGCACGCAGGGCATGGTCGGGCTGGTCCAGGGGAGCTCCGTAAACGGCCATTATTGCGTCCCCCATGTACTTGTCAAGCAGTCCCTCCTGTTTGAAGACCTTGTCTGTCATGGCCGTCAGGTATTCGTTCAGCAGATGGACCAGGTCCTCCGGTGAAAGCATTTCCGAAATCGAAGTAAAGCCCCTGATATCTGAGAAAAGGACCGTCAGATCCTTCTTGTCCCCACCCAGTTTGAGTTTGTCCGGATCCTTCAGCATTTCGTTGATAACGGATTCGGTCAGATAGTACTGGAAGGCGCCCCGGATTTTCTTTTTCTCACGCTCCTCTGTAATATAGCGATAGAGGGTTATCCCCACGTAGACAAGAAGAATTGTTATTACTGGATAAACCATATTGAGCCACAGGTTGTACTCCGTAAAAAGAAAGAGGTTGAAGAAGATGTAGGACGACACGAGAACAAGAGTGAAGATAAGCCCGAAAAGCGCCTTCATACGGGAAAGAAAGGGAACCATGATAAAACCAAGAATAAGAACCGGCAACATGTCTGCTATATAGGTCCAGTCGGGCCTTTTCAGAAAGTCCTCCCGGAGTATATTGTCTATTACGTTGGCGTGGATTTCTATACCGGGATAGACCGTGCTGAACGGCGTCACCCGCAAGTCGTAGATTCCGGTTGCCGTCGCCCCCACCAGAACTATTTTTCCACTGAACAGTTCAGGATCAAGGCTCCCCTGGATTATGTCGCTGATTGAGTAGTGGGGGAATGTTTCCCCGGGTCCCCGATAATTGATAAGCATTCGTCCCGTACTATCAACAGGGATTACCGTCTCGTCAAAAACAACCTGATCCACGCCAAGATCGGAAACTCTCATTGCCAGAAGCGGCCAATCCCGGTAAACCATGAGCGTGGCCAGAGACAGCGAGGGGAAATAGGTGTCATCGTAGCCGATCACCATGGGCGCCCACCGGTTTGTTCCATCCACATCGGGAATGGCGTTGAAAAACCCCGAGTTTTCAGCAACCTCTGAAAGAACTGGAATGTTCGCCGCCGCCGCGAAAGCATGTATCGTGAATACCTTATTAGGTGTACCGGTAAAACGGACCGCCTGGTATTGTGATCCAACAAGACTCTCCGCTCCGGCCGCCAGGGCCTCTTCGCTCAAATGGGCCGCATCCCTTTCGCTTGTGTAAAAAAAGTATCCCAGGGTAACCTTTCCGGCGTCTTCAATGGCCCTCGCAAGAACAGCATCCGTATCAGCGGCGGCAATCTGTCCGGCAACAACTTCTAAAACCCGGTGGTCATCCATGCCTATTAACTCAAGATCCCTCGCCACTGACTGCAGCGCATCGAGGCTCCCGTGTTCGTCAGGCTCGGCAAAGACTATGTCGAAGCCAATGGCCTTCACTCCGTATTCGTCCAGACGATTTATAAGCTCTGCTATAACAGTCCTCCTCCATGGCCATCGCCCAAGCTCGGAAAGACTCTTTTCATCTATTGCGGCAATCACTGTTTCACTGCCGGGAGAGACAACGCCGCGTGAAACAAACCTGAGATCCAGGGTCTTGAGTTCCATGAAATTAAAAAAAGGAATTCTAAGAAAGTAAAAAAATACCATCATGAATATAACCATGACGGCGATTTTGAAAGGAGACACTACGAAAAGATTCTTAATCGCATTTTTCATCAGTGCCTTTCCTTTCTCAAAGATAAGGAATAGTATCAAAGCAGCATTCAAAGTCAAGGGAAAGCAACGGGATAGAACATCGTTCAGCATGATAGAACTTGACAACACCGCCGCTCTGCGATAAGGAGGCCTGTCACTTACAGGAAAGCCGATGTAGCTCAGCCGGTAGAGCAACTGATTCGTAATCAGTAGGTCAACGGTTCGATTCCGTTCATCGGCTCCATAAAATCAGGGCCTTACGTCACTTGAGGATGTAAGGCCTTTTTCACAATATGCCACTTGTAATATCTATGTAATATTTATAGCCGTGTCGATGCTTCTGTCACGTCGCCCTGCCCTCTCTCCATTCTTGGGTCCAGCAGACGGAGAGAACCGTCGAGACTTGTCCTGCTATAGACCCGGGAATGCCTTTCAAACCATTACCTTCTTCGGGAGTGACGGTATCTCCGTCGGACACGCCAACCACCTTGCCGATGATGATGGGTTCGGCGTGGGCCAGGGTGGCAATGATCAGAATCGCGCAGATTATTATGAGGAGTCGGTTCGGCATAGGAAGAACTCGGTCGTTGTGTTAAATTAATAGAAAGATCATGCCCTCCTGCTGCAGTGGGATACCTGCTTATCCCTCATCCCCTGCGGAACCGTCATAGAGAATCTTCCCCGTCTGCTTCGACACAAGTATTACCCGGGAGCTTCTGAGCATGCATCCATCATAGCCATCGCCCCAAGGAACATAGACGAACCAGCAGGGCTCTTTCGGCATGTTGTAAATACGGCAATTCGCCGGTTGATCTTCATAGCATTCCCATCCATCGACATTCGAAGATTGTATCCGACGGATTATATGATGGAGCGCATTTTCCAATGCCTTCTGTCTGGTGATGGGAAACGTCATGTCATGTAATCCCTTGCCTTACCCTGGCCAGAAATCCTTAATATCGTCGATGGATTCCCCGGGGGTCATTGTTCCTCTGATTGATCCAGCAACTCCCTCACCGCCGGCCGAACGTATATGTCGCTCAGATCATACTCCCTCAACGCCTTGACCATTATCGCTACCTTCTCCTTTGCCGTGGTCTTGGCATGGATAAAGATAACATCTTTCCCATCCAACCGGCATAAACCCCCGGCGCCGGATGACTCTTCCATCAGGACGTTTTCGTGGCGGACGATGATCCCGAGTTGTTCTGCCAAAGCATCAAGCTGGGTTAGTAAAAACTCATCGTGGCTCATTCTCCGTCAACGATCTCCCTCAACTCCTTGCCCACCTTGAAATGCGGCAGCTTCTTCGGCGCCACTTCGACATTCTCGCCCGTTCGTGGGTTCCTGCCGGTATAAGGCCCGTAGTCCCTCACTGAAAACCTCCCGAATCCCCGGACTTCCATTGTCCCGCAGCTCTTCAGGGAATCCCGGAATCCTTCAAAGATCAGGCTGATAACTTCCTTCGCTTTCCGTTCCGTCAGGTCTTCTTTGGCTGCCAGTGTTTTGATGAGATCAGATCTGTTCATGGTGGTGCCGCTCCCTCCGGCTGCAGTGAAAGCCTGCCGAATGCCTCCCGTGGACTGTCATAATGAATATACGACATAATCACGCCATTCAGCTTGAAAGACAGGTCGTAGGGCGAAATATCTCCATCTTCAAGATAGCACTGTGCCATCATTATGAGATTATTCATCGAGCCCGTGACCGATCGGTTGAGCGGTTTTGAAAAGCT
>JAQUQY010000153.1 GCA_028715865.1 Syntrophales bacterium | reverse complement strand
CATTTTCTGATTTAGAAACGGAAATGACAATACAGGAGTAATTGTTCAATCAGTTCAGTCTTCAGCGCTTCTCCCGCATTGGCTTGACAATGTTCTGGAAATAATAAAAAATGACATTCGACATATGAAAGCGGGGCTTCTTCATTATCAGTAAATCCATCAATCCTTTCATCAGCTTTTAAGGAGGCCTTGGAATGACAACGCCAATTCAGCAGAAAATTCGTGACAAGAAGAGAACCCCTGAGCAAATTGCGGATATGGTAAAATCAGGCGACTGGATAAACCACGGAAGTACAGGCGGTGATTCGACAGTTTGCACAGAGGCTGTAGTAAAGCGGCTGGGACCTGGCTCCGGACAGCTCAAGGATATGGAGTTCTTTATGCATGCCATGTTCTATCCGCATCCGGAATTCCAGGAGATCGACCCGATGCAGGAATATCACTGCATACATGAGTTCTTTTTCTTTCCATGGAACCGCAGGGCGCGAGATACGAACAATGTTTCCGACTGGGCTCAGTGGGGTTGGGCATATGGAATGTGGGCCCATCACTACCGTTTTGCCAACGCCATAAGGGAAAACCGCGGCATGGACTGGTGGTTTAATGCCGCCACTCTTCCCGACGACAACGGCTACTTTAACATGTCCTATGGAACCAATAATTGTAACATCTTCAGGCAGACGGCTAAAAAGATCGTTTTCGAGGCCCGTTCCGACTACCCATGGGCGGAAGGCGGCCGTTTCAATACCATTCACATCGATGAAATCGATTACTGGGTCGAGGTTGAATGTGAGAAATACAAGTGGCCACAGGTAAACGAAAAGGCCATACAGCCCCGCCCGGTGGAGCAGAAGATCGCTAAGCACATCATGAAGATAATGAGGGACAGGGATGTGATCCAGTTGGGAATAGGCGCCCTGCCTTCTGCCTGTGTTTCCGCCATGGTGGACGCCGGTTTCAAAGATCTGGGGGTTCACACGGAAATGATGAACGCGGGACTCATCGGGCTGATCGAGTCCGGACAGGTTACCAACGCCTACAAGAGCCTTGACCGCGGCAAGAGCGTCTACACGTTCGCATTTCCACTGGATGTGGACCGGTACTACAAAACGATTCACCGCAACCAGGCCATGGCAGCCTACGATATAGATTATACCAATAACCTGAATGTACTGACCCGTATCGACAACATGATTTCCGTCAACAATTGTCTGGCCGTGGATCTGCTGGGCCAGATTTGCACGGGTTACTACGAGAAGCGCCCCATTTCCTCAACGGGCGGTTTCTTTCAATTTCATGTTTTCTGTGCCCAGTCCCGGGGAGGGAGGGGAGTGGCGGCCATGACTTCCCGCAGCAAGCACGGCACTTCCCGTATCGTTCCCTTCCTGCCCGAAGGTTCGTCGGTGGACGTTCCCGCCCAGTTAGCCAATTACGTCTGCACCGAGTTCGGAATCGTCAATTTGAGGGGGCTTTCAGGTTACGAAAGGGCGGCGGCTCTGATTTCCATCGCCCATCCCGAAGATCGTGACTGGCTGGAGGAGGAGGCGCGCAATTACGGTCTCCTGCCGCCCAGCTTCCCCGTCTCAATGTATCCCTCTGAGGCCGGGGGCCGCCGTTACCCGGCTTACGACGAACGCCGGAGATACAAGATTCCCATGGGCAGCGCGATTTGGGGCTATGATTGGGAGGGTGAATATCAGAGTGGAAAATAACAGGACTGATGGAGGCCGCCCTTCCGGGAGGCCTCCATCGCTTTTTCGCAGGGACTCGAGGTCCTTGTTCCTGGTAACGTTGAATTGGTAAATAGCAGTCACGTTTATTGTGGCACATTGCTGAACACTTCCATGGAAACGCCCAGCGTTTCACTGTGCTATTCGCAAAGTTCGAAAAGTGCCGCTGCTCCCATGCCGCCGCCGATGCACATTGACTCTATGCCATAACGGGCTCCCCTTGCCTGCATTTCAGTCATAAGCTGCGCGCAGAGTTTTGCTCCGGTGCATCCGAGGGGATGGCCAAGGGCGATTGCTCCACCGTTTACATTGATGATTCTCTCGTCGCTGTCGGAGGCCCAGTATTTTTTGTCGTACAGACCCAGCTGCTGCAGGCAGTAGATAGCCTGGGAGGCGAAAGCCTCGTTCACCTCAAATAACCCTATATCCTCAACCTTCAATTTTGCCATCTTCAGGAGTTTCGGAATCGCGTAAGCGGGCCCAACCCCCATCTCGTCGGAACGGCAACCGGCAACGGCATAGCAGCTGACTTTTGCTATGGGCTTGACGCCGTATTTTTTGACTGCTTCACCACTCATCAGCAGAGTAGCGGCGGCGCCGTCCGTCGTCTGGGACGAGTTGCCGGCAGTGACAGAGCCCATGGCAGCGAAGGCGGGCCGGAGTTTTGCCAGGCCTTCCACGGTTGTGTCCTCCCTCACTCCGTCATCTGTTTCCTGTATGAATGTTTCTTTTACGGTTATGCCGTTCTTTTCGACGAACCTAACGGCTTCCACAGGAACAATTTCCTTGTATCTTCCATTTTTCTGGGCCGCCGCCGCCTTCGCCTGTGAATGAAAGGCGAACTCATCCTGCATCTCTCGGGTTACCTTGTAGCGGTTTGCCACGTTTTCCGCGGTCATGCCCATGGACATGTAAACATCGGGGTTTTCCCTGACCCACTCGGGGTGAGGCCTTGGAAGATTGCCCCCCATGGGCACTATTGACATGGACTCTACGCCTCCGCCTATGGCCACGTTGCACCATCCGGTCATGATTCTCATTGCCTGAAGGGCTATGGCCTCGAGCCCTGAAGCGCAGAAACGGTTGACTGTGACGCCGCAGGTTTCATCGGGGAATCCGGCCATCTGGGCAATGATACGGCCGATGTTAAGGCCCTGTTCCGCTTCAGGGAAGGCGCAGCCTATCATAATGTCCTCTACATCCTTTTTATTAATGCCGGCCGTGCGTTCCATAAGCCCGTTAATCGCAGCCTTCAGAAGATCCTCGGGCCGGGTTGACGCGAATGCTCCCCTGCTCCTCCTGCAGCCTGGAGTCCTTACGGAAGTAACGATATATGCTTCTCTCATTGAATTATCCTCCTGATGTTTTTTCGTTGGTTCGACTGACTGCCTGGTACCGTGTCACTCTTTAACTGACGCAAGGAATTATTATTAGTCTTCATTCATCACTTCATCGCTATCATTCCTTGCGAATCTTCGCCAGTGACACGGCACTAGAGGAACAGCGGCTTGCCGGTCTTCATTATGTTCTCTGCCATCTTCTGGGTGTTCTCTGTTTTCCAGAGCTCCACGAAGGCCTCCCTTTCGAGAGTCATAAGGTGTTCCTCTGAGACCAGGGTTCCAGTGGGCACATCGCCGCCGGACATACAGTAACATATCTTTTTGGCAATGAGCTCCATGTGAGGCGTAATGAAACCTCCTCCCTTCATGTTGTTCATTTCCGCCCAGATCATTCCCTGAGCCTCTCTGCCGAATACGGGAATCTTTTTCTTCAGAGGAGGTGCATAACCGTCATCCACCATCTTCAGGACTTCTTTCTTGGCTTCGCCTATAAGATTGTCCCTGTTCATGACAATCCTGTCGCTTTCCCTAAGGAATCCGTTCTTGCGGGCGTCGGCGGCAGAGCTGGATACCTTTGCCTGAGCCACGTTCATGAAAGCCTGGATAAAGAAGCCCGCGTAATCGGTAACTTTGGCCACTTCCGGCTTCTCCTCGATAAACCTCCTCCAGAGATTGATCATGCCGCAGCCTCCCGGAACAAGTCCGGCGCCTATTTCCACGAGCCCCATGAAAAGATCCGTGTGCGCCACTATCCTGTCGGTGGCCAGGGACACTTCACAACCGCCGCCAAGGGTCAGTCCGAAGGGGGCGGCGACCACGGGGAAGGGCGAATAGCGTGTTCCCATGATTCCATCATGGACTTTTCTAATGAAATTGTCGATTTCATCGAATTTATTCGCCCTTGCCAGTCCGAGCATATAGGCAAGGTCTCCGCCGGCTGAGAAGGCGCCCGGCATTCCGCCTGCCTGGTTTCCTATAACCATTCCGACGCCGTTTTTGTCGACGTATTCACCGGCCTTGGCCATAAAATCGACCATGTCCTTGTTTATGGCATTCATCTTGGAGTGGAACTCGAGACAGAACACCCCGTCGCCAATGTCGATCAGGGAGCAG
>JAQUQY010000152.1 GCA_028715865.1 Syntrophales bacterium | reverse complement strand
GACCCTAGCGGACAAGCAGGCCCTTACCAGGGAGCTTCTTAATTGCGGCGCCTCCATTCATGAAATAAACGCGCTCCGCAAGCATGTTTCAGCCATCAAGGGAGGGAGGCTTGCGCTGGCGGCCGCACCGGCAACGTTGATTTCGCTGATTCTTTCCGATGTTGTCGGTGACGACCTGGATGTTATAGCATCGGGGGCAACGGTACCCGACAGGAGCACCTTTAAGGATTGCCTCGAAATCCTGGATAACTACGGAATAAGGGAAAGCATTCCTGCGACGGTGCGCGACATGATCGATCGGGGGGCGCGGGGAGAGGAAGAAGAAACGCCGAAGCCGGGTGATCCCGCCTTTGAAAAAGTGCAGAACATGGTCATAGGAAGCGCCGCCCTTTCGATCGAAGCGGCCCGGAAGGAGGCCGTGGAACGGGGATACAACACGATGATTCTTTCGTCATCCATAGAGGGGGAGACCAGGGAGGCCGCCCGGGTGCACTCCGCCATCGCCCGGGAAGTTCTTCGGTCTGGCAATCCCCTGGCTCCGCCGGCCTGCATCCTTTCTGGAGGTGAGACCACCGTGACTATCAGGGGTAACGGGAAGGGCGGAAGGAATATGGAATTTGCCCTGGCCGCGGCCCTCGATATCGAAGGTCTGGAAGGAATAGTTGTTTTAAGCGGCGGCACGGACGGCACAGACGGACCCACGGACGCCGCCGGGGCCGTCGTGGACGGCGGGACTGTCATCCGTGGCCGTGAGCGGGGGAAAAAGGCCCGTGAGTACTTGAACAGGAACGATTCATACAACTTTTTTGAAGACGGAGGCGAGCTTCTTATAACGGGTCCGACACTCACAAACGTGATGGACCTGCGTATCATGCTCGTCAGCAACCGGGACGTTTAGGGATGGATTTGTGTCCTGCTTTCAACGCCTGCGCGCGGAATTCCCCTGTGTATCACGCCTGCTTTTTTACAAAGCCGTCAGAGGTAATGCTTCTGCTCCCGCTTAACCGTGTCTCCAATGTCGATGAGGATTCTTGGCAGTTTCGTAATAATACGTTCCCATGAAACAGTCTGGGGAACTTCGAATAGCTGGTAGCGGTTGTCGCGCTCAAATTCCATCATGTCTTTCTTGAGCCCCATGTCCAGGTATTTCTGAAACCGGTCGTCGCTCAAGAGAATTCGCAGAAACCGGTCCGTCATCTGTGAAGGCGAGGTTAGATAATCGCCTGCAGTGAGGATGGCTTCCGTGAAGATTGTTTTCACCAGGGCTTCCTCGGAGTTGCGGTCGTAGTTGAGGCTGCAGAAGGCGGAGTTGTCGGCGTATTTTTTGACCAGCTCTTCGGCCACGTTCCGGTAGCTTATCGTCAGGTCCTGAATGAAATAGTCCGATATTTCGAGCCCTTCATCAACGACCAGGGCCGAAAAGATGGTGGTTACGATGTCTATGGCCATCTTGTAAAGTCCGCGCTCCCTGTCTTCAGTGGAGGCAACCTGGTGTTTGTGGTCGAAGGGTTTTCTTGTGAACTGCACCTGGGCGATGTTGTTTGCCTTTCGGTAAACCTCTATGAGGGTGAATATTTCGACGCCCCAGTTTGTGGCAAAGTGCATCCGGCGCAGAAGGCTCGTGTCAAATGCCACCTCCCCTGATAGCAGGTAGTTGAAGGCCAGCAGGTAATCGGCAAGACGCATAAACTTGTTGTCCCCGAACTCGGAGAATTTTCTCTTGAGGGCAATAAGCAGGGGATCCACAAGCAACCGCTTAACGCGTCCATACATCTGGTCGTCGCTTATGCGGGCGTAGAAAGCTTTGGAGAATTCGTAATCCCTTACGATTACGGGATAAAAGAGGCGGTCGAGCTGGCGCCGGTGAAAGGTTTTGATGTCCGCGTCGAGAACTCCTATGCTCTGGGCTCCCAGGGCCTGGGCGATGCCGAAGGACATGAACATGTTCCTGCCCTTTCCGGGCTGCTCAAGGCTGAAACCGGCATCGGTCAGCTGTTTGTAGATGGCTTTGAAGCCTTCACCCTCGTTGTGCTGAATGATGAAGTTTTTCATGCCCGCTTTTTTGAGGATATCGGCAAGCTCCATGGCCTCGTCGTCTGTGGCCCGGTCCAGGCCGAAAATAATTTTGTTTAGGTAGGTCACACGGCGCAGGTGCCTGACTATGTTGATAAAGACAGGCCTGTTCTCCTCGAGGGTAAACTCCGTCGCCAGGGTTGGCACCACGAGGACCGGCTTCTTTCGCTTGATGTTACGCCGAAGCTGGGGAACAAGATCGTCGGTTTTCGTTCCCAGCAGATAAAGGGTTGTCAGTTTTGTGTGCTTCTGAGAAACGTTAAACATAGGACAATTACCTCCAGGGCGTTTTGGTCACAGCAGGTCCTCACCCCCGGCTTCCTTGACGGCGTCGTTGACGACAGCCTCCACCAGGGAGCGTATTGAATTGAGGCGCTCTTCACTTGATGCTTCGAAGCGCATGACGAGGACGGGCTGCGTGTTAGACGCCCTGACCAGCCCCCAGCCGTCATCGAAGCGCACCCGCACACCGTCGATGTCGATAGTGTCGTAGCCCTTTCTAAAATAATTCGTAACCCTTTCAACAACCTTGAACTTAAGCGAGTCCGGACAATCGACCCGTATCTCCGGCGTGGTAAAGCTCTGCGGTACATCGGCAAGAAGCTCATCCAGGCCGGTTCCGCTCCTTGAAACTATTTCAAGGAGGCGTGCGGAGGCGTATATAGCATCGTCGTAACCGAAGTATCGGTCGGCGAAGAAGATATGACCGCTCATCTCACCCGCCAGCAGGGCTTTTTCCTCCTTCATCTTTCCCTTGATGAGCGAATGGCCGGCCTTCCACATTATTCCCCGGCCGCCCCTTTTTTCTATGTCATCGTAGAGCTTCTGGGAACACTTTACTTCTCCGATAATGGCGGCGCCGGGATTATCCGCCAGAATATACCTGGAAAACAGCAGGAGGAGCTCGTCGCCCCAGAGGATCCTTCCGCTGGCGGTGACAACGCCGATGCGGTCGGCGTCTCCGTCAAAGGCGATTCCCATGTCAAGATTTTTGTCCCGCACCACGGCTATGAGGTCTTCCAGGTTTTCCTCCACCGTTGGGTCCGGGAAGTGGTTGGGAAAGGCGGCGTCGATGTCGCAGTAAAGTTCTGTAACCGCGCAGCCAAGCCTTTTGAAAAGGGGAACCCCGAAACGGCCGCCAACCCCGTTGCCCGCGTCCACGGCAATCTGAAGGGAGCGTGAGACATTGATGTCGTTGAAGATGTGGTCATGATAGGCCTCTGTTACGGGCCGGCTGATCAGTTTGGCCCCACCCTTTGAATAGTCCCCCTTTTCAATGATTTCGCGCAGTTTCTGTATTTCCTCGCCATATATGGTGTCAGGCCCCACGCAAATCTTGAAACCGTTGAATTCAGGAGGATTATGGCTGCCCGTTACCATAATGCCGCCGTCTGTTTTGAGGTGGCGTATGGAAAAATACAGCATAGGAGAAGCGCAGAGACCTATATCGATTACATCGACACCCGCGGATGTCAGTCCTTTTATCATTATGTGATGATAGGTTTCCGACGTAAGCCGGCCGTCTCTTCCCAGGGTCATTGTCTTCACGCCTTTTTCACGGCTGTAAGTTCCGATGGCTTTGGCGAGATCGAGAACGAACTCTTCCGTCAGGTCTTTCCCAACGACCCCGCGCACATCATATTCTCGAAAAACTTCGGGATTCATGGGCGGTGTTTCTCCTTTAGGCAATATATAATCTTTTGAATTGTTTTTTGAAGTTACCACATGAGGGGCCGCAAGACAATAATGAACAATAGAGTGGTCGCTCATAATCATTAGCCGCGAGGATTGAAACAACTGGCCTCAAGAGGTCTGCACAATTGATTGACAGTGCATGCGGCCCGTGATAGCAATATCTCTTGTTTTTCGGGGACACTGTAAATAAACAAGAACGATCGGAGGTTTATCTATGTCATGGCAGGATCAGGGGGGCAGTCCCTGGGGCAGCAAGGGGGCGCCGGACCTGAAAAAATTATTCGAAAAGATAAATAAATTCATCCCTCTCTCTTACTTCGGGGGAGGAAAATATGGAGTAATTCCTTATGTAATTGGAGGTCTTGTCATAGTCTGGCTTCTCTCGGGCATTTATTTCGTTAAGCCTGACGAGGTG
>JAQUQY010000151.1 GCA_028715865.1 Syntrophales bacterium | reverse complement strand
GCGTCGGCAGAAACTTACTCACAACCCTTCACCAGCCCTTGGTCCGCTTGTCGAGTTGCCCGCCTTGGTTGAAATAATTGATGAAATGGCGGAAAAGGCAGATTTTGCTTCAATTGGAACCAATGATTTGGTGCAGTACATGCTCGCGGCGGACCGTGCCAATGATAAGGTAGTCAGATATTACCAACCCTGGCACCCGGCGGTGTTGCGGGCTCTTAAAAAAATAGTAAGCGCCTTTAAAAGCCGGGGCAAGATGATTTCCATCTGCGGAGAGCTTGCCCATGAAGGAGAGTACATTCCCTTTCTGCTTGGCATCGGCATGCGCGTCCTGAGTCTTGATCCTCGCTTTATTCCAGCGGTTCAGCGTTGCATTAAAGAGACCAATGCCGGTGACGCCATGCTTTTCTCTGAATCTCTTCTTTCTGAATCCACTGTGGAAGGGGTGTTTTCGAGGATCAGGGATTTTGAAGAATCGTTCTCCTCGCCGGGCGGATCATGTCATTCCATCTCGTAGCACGGAGATTCTCTTAAGCCGCTCTTTTCTTTCGCGGGGAAGCAGGCGGTAGCAGAAAACATTAACTCGGCTTCGGCTTAATCCTGAGTTCCCGGAAACATCTAACGAGGAGTTTTGAAGGCAAAAAATGTCATAATGTCATATATAAAATGGATATGATGCATCCTCGTTACAATTTCCCGGGAACTCAGGATAAATGCGCGCCATGAAAATAAAACTGCCGCCCCTGGAAAGTCTTGTGCCTTACTGGGGTCCTCTTGTCGACATGGCCGAGGAAATGATGCGTTCTGTCAGTGGAGTGAGCGGATCAAGAAGCGAAGCAATTATTTCGGACAAGGATGCCTGCGGCAGATTGTATGCGGAGGCTGCGGAAAAGGTGGAATCTCTCTTTGCAGACTCAGGCAGAAAGATTCCTGCCAGACCCGCTCTTGTTCTCGAAAACCGATTGAAGACGCTTCCTTTTCAGGCCGCCTTGTTATACGCGGCGCTCCTTCCAATTGCGCTGTTGCTTATGTTGTTGACTGTTTCAGCGGCATATGGAAGTGCAGCAATCTGGATCGTACGGATTTTAATCGTATCGCTTCTTTTCACCCCCATCCTTCATTACAGAAGCCGAAAGGCGCAGATCATGGGGGACTTTAGGTATCAAAGGGATGGAGGAGGAACATCATTCATCAAGATAGACATGTCTTTTCCTTCCCGAATGCGATCGAACCTGGTTGAAGCCTGTGCTCGACATCTCTTTTTCGAATTCTTCGGCTCAGAATTTCCGTTCTGGGCAAGAGAAGGGTGGGTACGGCTTGCCCAGTTTAGCGTCCTGGAAAAATATTCTACCGGCAATACTGGGCATAAGGCGCGGGGAGTTGTTCTTGAAAAAATAGCGGACGAACTGAGGCTGGCATTAACATTTGTAAGCGCCGCTGTCGGAATCCGCCCACCATCTCATTTCAGAAGAGTCCGAAGCGCTTACAGTTCCACCTCACTGGAGAATTTTCTGACGGGAAAGCCGTTGGTTGACATGACCGAACTTTTCGACCGCTGCTTCGGAACGGCCTGCTTCTTTCTTGCGGCGAAGTCCATGGGTCCGCAATACGTTCTGGAATGTCCTGAAAGGGTTGTGGAAACTTTTACCCCAACGGACCGGTAAGGCGGCCTGTAACCCCGGCACGGCCGCGCATTCCGGCCCGGCTTTTTATTAAACTGATTCCGATGGTGAGCCTTCAGGAAGGATGATTTTTCTTTTCGCCGGGTCGTCCTTCGGCCGGTAGAGAATGGCCACATGGCCTGTCACCCCGGCGACAAAGCAGCCGCAGGCATCCTCTATTTCGCGGATCATTGTTTTCTTCTGTGCCCTGTCTTCCAGCTCAATGAACTTGACCTTGATCAGTTCATGGGTGTCGAGGGCTTCCATGATTGATTTGATGATTCGGGTGTTTAAGCCCTTCTGTCCGATAAGAACTACGGGTTTGAGAGAATGGGCAAGCCCCCGCAGGAAGCGGTTTTGATAACCCCGCAATGAAATAGCCATAATGGTGTTCCTTTCATAAGCTTTTTTTGGCCCGTTGATTATTCTTATATTGGCAGGCTTTCAGTGGATTCACGCTCTTTGCGTTTTCCAAGCAACCAGGCATCTATGACTGCGATCAGCCAGCAGAAGATAATTACCAGAAGGGCTGCCTTGACAGCGGGAGACGAGAGGTCGGCGACAGCCTTCGAAGCCTCCAGGGACATTCTGTCCAAATCGACTGCCCCGCCTTGAGCCTGAATGGAATAAAGAGCGGTCAGGGCTGTACGGGTTGCCGTCACAACTACAAAAACCAGGGCGGCGAGGGTAACCAGGATCAGGACAGCTCCACGAAAATAAAAGCGGAGGCTGACCTGGCCCACGCCTGGGAAGACAAAGGCCGACAAAAGGGCTCCTTTCGTCGATGCTTTCATAACTGTTTCATCCAGGGGCGATGAAAAAGAGATTCGTTACGACCATTTTGCCGATCCATAATAATCCTGATGGAAGAATAATACAAGAGACAACAAGCCTGACCCCCTTGTATGTCTTCCACTAAGGCCGTTTATATTCCTTCATATTATTTTTTATTGCGAAATGAGCCCCCGGAAATTGAAATCTTCGCATGCACATGCCATGGGAGAATCCCTTTCGCCTTGCGCTTCATAGACATGGCCATTATAATGCGCGTCACCGCTTCGTATTATAATTAAGCCTGAAAATGACTGTGTCACATTGTTTTAAAGGAAGAAAGGTCTTTGTATAAACTACGTACCGGATTCAGGGATGGAGAGTTACGGTCATGTTGTCATATGGCAGCGCCTTTTTTGAAATAGCCCTGATCTTGGGTCTTGCCACGGTGCTTGGATTCATTGGGCAGAAGCTTCGCCAGCCTCTGATAATAATGTTCCTGATCACGGGGATCCTGGCGGGTCCCTCATTTCTGGGGATCATCGAAAGCTACGAACAGATCGAGTTGCTGGCCCAGATGGGCATAGCCATACTCCTTTTCATTGTCGGGCTCAGGCTGGACCTGAACCTGATCCGAACCACCGGCCCAGTGGCGCTGGCAACGGGACTTGGCCAGATCGTTTTCACTTCGGCCATTGGTTTTGCCATAGCTATTCTTTTCGGCATGAACCTGATCAGCGCCGCCTACGTTGGCGTGGCTCTTACATTTTCGAGCACAATTATAATCGTAAAACTTCTGTCGGACAAAAAAGAGATCGACTCTCTCCACGGCCAGATCGCCATCGGTTTTTTGATTGTTCAGGACATCGCCGCCGTTCTTGCTCTCGTACTTTTGACTACTCTTGGGTCACAGATGGCCGTTAATGAATCCCCCTGGCTTGTTTCACTGATAATGACCGCCAAGGGTTTCGGTTTTCTCGGTTCCGTCTGGCTTCTGATGATGTACTTGATTCCGGGGTGGTTGAAGCGTCTCGCCCATTCCCAGGAGCTTCTTGTCCTCTTCGCCATCACCTGGGCGATTGTCCTGGGGGGCGCCTCCGAATTTCTGGGATTCAGCAAGGAGGTAGGCGCCTTCCTGGCGGGAATATCTCTGGCGTCTTCACACTTTCGTGACATGATAGCAGGGCGGTTGACCAGCCTTCGTGATTTTCTTCTCCTATTCTTTTTTATAGATCTGGGCGCGCGCCTTGACTGGATAGCCGTGGGCGCCCAACTGTTTCAGTCATTCTGGTTCTCAATTTTCGTTCTCGTCGGGAATCCCCTTATCGTGCTGATAATCATGGGAGCCATGGGATACCGTAGAAGGACCAGCTTCCTGGCAGGCCTCACCGTGGCCCAGATCAGCGAGTTCTCATTGATTGTGGCGGCCCTGGGTTTGAGCCTGGGTCACATAACAGACGAAACAATGGGTCTTATAACGCTGGTAGGCGTTGTGACAATCTGCGCCTCCACCTACATGATACTCTATTCCGGAACGCTTTACCGGTTTCTCGAGAAGCCGCTGAAACTGTTCGAAAGAAGCCATCCGTTCAGGGAACCGGCGGCGGAGATTCTGACGGATGTCTCCAGGGTGGATGTAATACTCATGGGGCTGGGCAATTATGGAAGCGGGCTGGCAGAACATCTGCTGGAGCGAAAAAAAACGCTGATAGGGGTGGATTTTGATCCCACGGCCCTGGAATGGTGGCGTTCCCTTGGCGTCG
>JAQUQY010000150.1 GCA_028715865.1 Syntrophales bacterium | reverse complement strand
AGGTTTCAGCTAACATGACAAAGGAACCTGGAGCCTGCACGGTCGATGCCACAACCTTGGAATCCGAAAATTACGCACAGGAGGTGCATTATGAGTAAAGGGTTAAAGGGAGTTGTAATGTTTCTGATGGTTCTCGGTCTGGTTATGGCGTTGTCGTCCTTCGCGATGGCCGCCGAGGAAGGCGCAGCAGGGCCTATTGATTACTCGCTGGCCATTGTAATAGCCGCAAGTGTTATAGGCGCGGGACTCGCCATGGGACTGGGAGCGATCGGTCCGGGAGGCGGCCTCGGTCAGGCGGCAAGCGGCGCGGCAAACGCCGTTGGCAGGAATCCGGAAGCCCAGGGCAAGATTCTTCTTACCATGCTTGTCGGTATGGCTATGACGGAAGCGGTTGCCATTTACGCTCTCGTTATCGCGCTGGTTATTGTTTACGCTAACCCGCTGGTGGGGTTGATCGCGGGCTAAATATCGTCATCATATCAAAAAAAGGGGGCGCCGCTACAACGAGCGTCCCTTTTTTTGTTTTTTAGTAAGGATTTTCGGGAATGCCGGGATCATAAGTCCGGAGCCGGCGGTTTTCGAAGCTCCTTTTTCTCCGACTGGCGGTGCTTGGCATCAAGCATCTTTTCCTTTGCACGCCTGGACCGTTTTCTTTTTTGCCTTCGTATTTTTTCGATTCGCCGGCGTTCGGCTGAAGCAATCCCCTCCCTCATCCTCTCGATCCGGTCCAGCAGGATTCTACGCGCGAGAAACCGGTTCATGGCCTGGGAGCGCTCCCGCTGGCACTTGATGGCAAGCCCCGTGGGAACGTGCACAAGCTGGACACAGGACGAGGTCTTGT
This sequence comes from Syntrophales bacterium, assembly GCA_028715865.1. Taxonomy (GTDB): domain Bacteria; phylum Desulfobacterota; class Syntrophia; order Syntrophales; family UBA2210; genus MLS-D. Next base: position 3,356 of record JAQUQY010000150.1, on the reverse strand, counting down.
TTACCTTCTGCCCCCCCGGTCCGGAAGCGCGTACAAAGGTTTCCCGCAGGTCCTCCTCGCGTACGCCGAGCTTCTCCATACGATCGAGCAATTCCTTTTCCTTGGCATCTGATACGGTAAAAAGACTCATCCGGCACCCGGGGCTCCATAGCCTTGATAATTGACTTTACATTTTACTGATTTATTGCTTCTTGACAGCCTGTGCCGGAAATAGAACAATAGCGCACTACAAGTTGTCAAGAATAAAGATTGGTGACTTCGTAAAAAGGCCGGATGCTTCGTTGGGCTTCATCCTTCGTCACTGCGACGCACCATAAGTGCGACTCATTCCTCAGGATTCGCCCGCCTTGCCTGCGGACCTTTTTACGAAGCCATCGGATTCTATCCTGATTTCCAGGGAAATCAGGATTCGATGGTTTCAGCGACTTTTTACGGAACCATCAAGATTTCACTCCAGGCCGCATGACACATGTTTCTGGCTCACCTTATTAATGAACCCTGCTCAGACCCGGGTCTTTACGTCAAGCTGAAACACCGGAAGGACGCCTTTCTTTTTGACCTGGGGGACGTGAGCCGCCTGTCGCCAAGGCAGCTTCTAAGGCTGAGCCACGTTTTCGTCTCCCATACCCACATGGATCACTTTATCGGCTTCGATCATCTCCTCAGAGTCAGCCTCGGCCGCAACGGCCATATAGCCCTCTTCGGTCCCCAGGGGTTTATAAAGAATGTGGAGGGTAAGCTGGCTGCCTATACCTGGAACCTTGTCCACAATTACCGGAACGATTTTACCCTGCGTGTTACGGAATTGAGGGAAGACTCCACGGAAACCCGTCAGTATCAGTGCAGAAAAGCTTTTGAGCCTGAGCCGCTTTCCTCCTCCGACGCTTTTGAATCGCTCATCGTGGACCGTGACGACCTTACGGTGAAAGCGGCATTCCTCGATCATCGCGTTCCCTGCCTTGCCTTTGCCTTAAAAGAAAAACAGCATATTAATATTATGAAAAACGCCCTTGATGAAATGGGGCTGGCGCGTGGCAAGTGGCTGCGTGACTTGAAAGAGGCCATAGGCAAAGGCCTCCCGGACGAAACGCCCATACTTGCCCTTACCAAGGAAGGCGATGGGGAAGGCGGCGCCCGCGGCGAAACCATTGCCCTGGGCGACCTTGCCCCAAGGATTGTGAAAATAACTCCTGGCAGAAAAATTTCCTATGTCACCGACGCCAGTTACAGTGAGGAAAACGTGCGCAGGATCGTCGCCCTCGCCGGCGGCTCCGACATGCTCTTCATCGAAGCGGCCTTTCTGGAAGAGGACCGTGACAAGGCCGCTGAAACATGTCACCTGACAGCTAGGCAGGCAGGCGAAATCGCGGGAAAAGCGGGAGCGAAGATTTTCAGAATCTTCCATATGTCTCCGAAATACAGGGGCCTCGAAGACCTGCTTTTTAGGGAGGCCCTCGATTCCACAAGAGACTTTCCGGGTTCAGGTCTTTATTCCTGACTGCTGCCGCTGCCTGTTTTTTATATTTCCGGCACGGCCTGCCAGAATATGGTAAATGAAAAGAATGCACGACCAAATCGCGAAGAATAAAGATTTGATCCCGGAAGTTATGGAAATCATGTCTTTTGGCGTTCCCTCCGGCAGTGTTGATCTTATCATTCCGAAGGGCGTCCACTATCCTCCGCCATCGTCCCTGGAGCTGGCCTGTCTTCTGGATGTCAAGCCCGGCGAAAGTGTTCTCGAACTCGGCTGCGGTTCCGGCCTGATTGCTATTACCGCTGCTTTCCTTGGCGCCCGCCGGGTGGTAGCCACGGACATCAGCCCCCTGGCCCTGGAGTCGGCGGCTCGAAACGCGCTTTTGAACGGCCTTGAAGACATTATCAGCTTTTATGAGGGGGGCTGGTACGAAGCGCTTCCCGAGTACGATCGGGGCCCATTCGAAACCATCATCGCGATCCCGCCACAGACGCCGGGACCGTCAACCTTCGGTCCCCGGTACGGTGGAATGAATGGCACAGATCACCTCTTTTCGGTTATCGACGGCGCCCCGGACCACATTGAGCCCGGGCGGGGAATTTTATTGATTCTTGCCGTATCCCTCGCCGATCCCGGGTCAGTTATGACCCGCCTGAAAGAGCGTTTTCTGGACGTCAATGTCATAAAAGAAACGAAACGCTATTTTTACCCGGAAGACTACAACTCCCTGCAAAGGGGACTCTTTGACTACCTTCTTGCTCTTCGGAGAGATGGAAAGGCTCAATTTACCGAAGGCGGAGAGGGAAAATGGTTTTTTCGAAACTTCTTCATCAGGGCAAGGGGAGTGAGAGGAAAATGAAGAAGCTGATTATAAACGCCGACGATCTCGGCGCCGACGAATCCAGGAACAGGGGCATACTGGAAGCCATGGAGGCCGGAATCGTCACCAGCGCGACCATTCTGGCCAACGGGCCGGCTTTCCTGGACGCCATCAGGGGTTTGCGTAAGCTTCGCGTGGGAAACTGCCCTGTCGGAATTCATCTAAACCTGTCCGAGGGAAAACCACTGGCGGAAAATATTCGCCTCCTCACAGGGATTGACGGTCATTTCCGGGGAAAGACCGGCGCTTTGTCCTTCTTTGAAGAACCGCCCACTCCGGCCCTCAAAGAAGAACTGTACCGTGAAGCAGTTACACAGATAGAAAGGATTCTTGATCAGGGATTTGAGATAACCCACATTGACGGGCATCATCACATCCACCTCTTCCCCGCCGTAATCGAAAGCGTCTTGAGGGCGGCGTCGAATTTCGCAATACCCTGGATCCGCCTGGCTGATGAAAAAAGTGACAAATCCCCCGGAGACAACTCTCTCGACAGAGAGGCCCTCCGGTTCCAGGGCCACGCGTCACGGGCCCGGGAACTGATCGACGCCTCGAATCTCCGGGCTACGGACCATTTCCTCGGCCTGTACCTGAAGGGACGGCTTACCCTGGAGGCCCTCCTGGAAACAGTGGACACGCTGCCCGAAGGTCTGACGGAACTGATGGTACATCCCGGCAGTATTCCCCTTGGCCCGATGAATGGACCGTTTTCGTCCTTCGCCACGAAGGACCGGCAGATTGAACTGGATGCGCTTATGTCTCCGGAATTCCGGAAGCGCCTGGATGAAAGGGGCGTAATCCTGACCTCTTTCGCGGAAATGGCAGAATGACATGAAGATACTGATTCTTACGCCCACCGCCTTTCCTGACCTGACCGGCAACGCCATGACGGTTGAACGATGGCGTAGCTCCCTAAGCTCCCTGGGACCGGACGTATCCATACTCACAACTAACAGCATTGATGCCCGGAAGCTGTGCCTCCGGATTGGCGAGCTGAAACCA
>JAQUQY010000149.1 GCA_028715865.1 Syntrophales bacterium | reverse complement strand
CTAGCCTCCGGAAGCATCTGAACACGGCCGTTATCAGAAGAGAAGGAATTAAGTAAAAAATGAAATTCTGGGTTGCTGTGCTCGCCTTATTCTCAATATGGGGAATAATCTATGGCGGCAGGGCGATCTATGTGAGGCGAAGGAGGGATGGAGTGCGCTCAAAGCACTTCCCCGATGAATGGGAAGGGCTCCTGGAGAGGCGTGTCGCTTTGTACCGGCTGCTGCCGGGACATCTCAAAAGTGAACTCAGAAAAAATATACTGCTCTTTATCGATGAGAAGCGATTTGAAGGCTGCGGCGATCTGGAAATGACCGATGAAATGAGGCTTACCATTGCATCCCAGGCCTGCCTGCTTGTCTTGAATCGGCCACCCGAAGCGCTGCTCTACCCTGGACTTACATCAATCCTTGTCTATCCCGGTCCTTACCTGGCGCCGGAATTCATGTCACTGGACGACAATCTCTACGTGGAAACAACAGGCGTCCAGTCGGGAGAATCATGGCCGGAAGGCATGGTCGTGCTTGCCTGGCAGGATGTTGAGATTGAATCGAAAGACACCCGGAGGGGTTATAACGTGGTTCTTCACGAATTCGCTCACCAGCTGGACCAGGAGAGCGGTTGGGCCGACGGCGCCCCCATCCTTAAGAGTTGTGAACAATACCAGTCATGGCATTCTATTTTTCACAGCGAGTTTACAAGGCTGCGGGAGAAAGGCGCAGGCCGGGATTATCCGATTGACGAATACGGCGCCCTTGACCCGGCTGAATTTTTTGCCGTGGCTACGGAAACATTCTTTCAGACTCCCCGCCGCCTTCGCTCCGGCGTACCTGAACTTTACGAGCAATTGAGCGAGTATTACGGTGTGGATCCCGCGGAATGGAATACGTCTTGACTGCCATGAAGAAGGGGAATCATGTACAGAAAAACAAGCATACTTTCGGCTACTATCATATATCTTTTTTCGGCATCCTTTGCCGATGGCCGGAGAACTGCTCATCCCTTTTTTGAAGGTCTTCCGCCGGACAGGGCCTGGGTTGTTGCCCATAGAGGCGGGAAAGCTTTGTGGCCCGAAAACACTCTCCACGCTTTCGGCAAAGCTCTTGAAGCGGGCGCCCATGTCCTGGAAATGGATGTACGCGTGACTGCTGACGGAATTCCCGTTATCATACATGACAATAAGTTGGACCGTACAACCAACGGAACCGGCCGGGTCGGAGATTTCACATTGCGGGAGCTCCGTCGTCTTGACGCGGCTTACCACTGGTCCAGTTCAGCCGAGCCGGACCAGTGGCCTTACCGGGGTGCTGGACTGACAATTCCGGCACTTGAAGAAGTTTTCAACGCCTTTCCGGAAGCCCATATGGTCATAGAAATCAAGGAGTCCGGGAAGGACAGGGCCTCGGTTGTGGGGGAACTGATAAAGCGCTATAACCGTGAGGACAGGACCATGGTGGCATCCTTCCAGACGCCTCTTCTCCGATCATTCCGTGCCAGTTATCCCGGCGTCGCCACATCGGCTGGACGGAGCGAGGTGCGGAGCTTCTGGCTACTGCGAAAACTCTTCCTCCATGGACTGATCCGGCCGGATTACGTTGCCCTGCAGGTACCGGAACGGTCACGGGGAAGAACAGTAATGACGCCCGGTTTTGTTGAAACCGCGCGCCGGAAACAAATTTCGGTGCAGGTATGGACAGTCAATAAAAAGGAAGACATGGAGCGGCTACTGGATATGGGAATCAACGCCCTCATTACCGACGAGCCCCTGCTCGCCCTGAAGGTGACGAAAAAATATTTTGACCGGGAATAATCATATCGCCCTGCTTCCCCTTTTAAAGAACATTCCTCTTTTTATGAAGCCGAAGATTTATTATATAGCCTATTACTCAGTTTCTGGCGGTTGCCTTCCGGGAAATGCTGATCAGAAAAAATATCATCAGAACAAAAGATGCGATAATAAATCCCACGAAAAAGTATACCGATTCCAGGCCCCATGACTCCTGAATCCAGCCCACGGCGTAAACGGCGAAAGCTCCAACTCCGAAGGCCAGAATAAACTTGATTCCGTAAGCGGTGCTTCTCCATCGGGCGGGGGTAAACACAGCAACCAGGCTGTTCTCGATTGGCTGCATGCCCAGGGAGAAAAAGATGTAGAGTCCCGCCGCAAGAACAAGCAGCTGCTGGTCCAGTATTCCCATTAGAATGGCGAAGGGAAGGCTCGCGAGGTGAAACAGAAAGTACAGCCACCTTAGATCATAATGGTCTGCCAGTTTGCCTCCAAGCAACTGGCCAAAAATGCCAACGGCGAAAATAAGCGATGCCAGGAAGGTGGCGGCCATGGTCGACGCGCCTGAAAATTGAGGCATGGAAATGGATTGAAGCATGTTCCATAGAAAGTCCGCCTTCAGTTCCAGGTAAGCCGGCAGGATGACCGTGTTGGAACGGTAGGCGAGGCCTGAGAGAGTCATGATGACACAGAGGGTAATAAAATATTTCAGATTGTCGTTAAAAAAGCCGCGGTTTTCTGCCCCGGGAGGGGACTCGTGGTGGACGTGAGTTTCATCAATGGGAGTTCGGGCCAGTATGATTCCCCAGCAAATTGAAAAAACTCCTGCCAGAAAATAGACAGCCTGCCAGCCGGCGATCCAGTTTATGAAACCCGCCGCGAAGGGCGCCATAACAAACCCGGCGTTTCCGGCCACTCCGTTTATTCCAAGGGCCATCCCCCGTTTTTTTACGCAGCTCGAAATCAGTCCCATCCCCGCCGGGTGATAAATAGCGGCAAAAAAACCTATGACGGCCAGTGAAAGGCTCAACGAGAAAGCTGTACGCGAGAAAGCTGTGATTATTGATCCCGTTCCGATTCCAAGGAAAAAAATGATCAGGCTTATGCGGTTTCCAAGGCGGTCAGCGAAAAAGCCGGCCGGAAGCGCCGCGATTCCGTATAAGAGATACATAAAAAAACCGAGCTTCAGGACATCTGCCAGATCCATACGGAGGGACAGCATGAGAGGAATAGCCAGCGCAGGGAAGGCGATTTCGTAAAAATAGGTCATAAAGTGGGCTACGCCGGCGTGGAGAATAATTCTAGATTCATTTCCCATGGGTGTTGTCAGTTTCCCGGGCCGTAATTGAATTCCGCGATCACGTTGAGGCGGTCCAGGTTGTGTTTTTTCGGCAGCTCTTCAAATGGCGCCGATGATTGTACGGCCCTAATAGATTCCCGGTCCAGTTGATCGTTTCCCGAGGATCTGAGAATCTGCGCTCCAATGCAATCACCCTGCCCGGAAATGGTAAATCGGACGACCGCTGTTCTCAATCCATCATGAGACTCCGCGTCATATGGGTACCTCCACTCACGGTCTATCTGGTCACGCAGCCGCACAAGGTAGCCCTCGTAGCGTGAGGTGTCCCTTTCCAGTATTATCGTTTCCTCGCGATACAAATGTCCAGGTTCGGCCGTGGGCATGGATAGTATCGACAAACTTTGTCGCTCCGTGTTATCATCGCGCGCGGCGGAACCTTCGATGGATGGTCTTTCCGGGGCGTCAGCCAGGTGGACAATGATCGGCTCCGAGGAAGACCCCGTAAGTAATTTCCCCGTGTGGGAAAAGCTTATAATCCCCAGTGCAAGTCCGTGGCCGGCAAGAGACAGGATCAGGGCGGATATGAAAACCTTGTTTGAAGCCATTGTCTTTTAACCTTGTGCTGCATCATAGCGGAGGGAGGTTTTTGAGGCAAGGCGCATTTTTCGGTTGAATGGCGCCTCCACTGGATTCGGCCGCTTATTTTATGGGAATGGATATCGATGAACGAAGACGAACTGTTCATGATGATGGCTATTGAAGAGTCCATGAGGGCTTATGACTCCGGCGAGGTTCCCGTCGGCGCGGTAATTGTACGTGACGGCGCTGTCCTGTCACGAGCCCACAACAGACCATTGTCCTCCCGGGATCCCACAGCCCATGCCGAGATCCTCGCCATACGCCTGGCCGCCGCGAAAGATGGCAACTACAGGCTTCCGGGAACGACGCTCTATGTAACCATTGAACCCTGCATCATGTGCGTAGGGGCCATTGTCCAGGCTCGTATTTCCAGGCTGGTTTACGGCGCCGGTGACCCTAAGGGCGGAGCTGTCAGGTCAATTTACACAATTTTTGATGACGGGAAAGGTAACCATGTTCCCACACTTACAAAGGGGGTTTTTGAAGATCAGTGT
>JAQUQY010000148.1 GCA_028715865.1 Syntrophales bacterium | reverse complement strand
TGATAAGGAAGCGTCAATCGTTCTGAATACGATTTCAGATTTGGGGTACTACAAAAACGGTGAATCTAAGTATTCCATAGACCAAATCCCTGTAGCCGTTCTGTAGAGAGTAAAATTTGATATGTCAATAAAGACGGCCATAACCCGTCGCTCCACCCGATCGCAGCCCGCTGGGCTGCTCCGGGTGAGCTTTTCGTTAACCATTTCCTTTGTTAATCTTGGATACCGACAGTCGAAACGGTTATTGCTTTGTAGGTGCTATACGTTACAATTCTTTTGAGTGACCACCGGATAAATTCTTCTGAGTAATCCCCCGGCTTTGCCGGGGGATTACTCAGAAGAATTTATGGATCTTTCCGTTCAGAGCGAAACAAGTTCCGCCGCTTGGCCGCCATAGACAACCACGTGTCGAAGGAAATATCCGCCGATAAGTACGGCAATGGTTATAATGCCTGATATCCACGGGTTATGCTCGCGCATGGCTGCCTGCCGAATAAAATGGGGAAGCAGTTCATAAATTTCAAGACAGAGGGGTATAAAAATCCCCAGCACCACTACGAGCCCCCAGAAAGCGAAGGTGTAGGGCCCTCCCATTATGAGCAGGGCGGCGCCCACGGAACTTCGCGGCGACACGTATAGGCCGAAGATAAAAAGAAAGATCGTGATGATCGCCAGGACCATTAGAACAAAGTCAAGGGAATGAACCAGGAACTTGTTGGTTTCCATTTTTTCCTGGCTCATGCCTCCGAATCCCTGTATGAAACAGCCGTAGAGGCAGATTGACGCCGTGCCCGTTTTCAGGGCGGAAACAAGAAAAAGCATCGGAAGCATCGGGTTGTTCCAGAAAGGTCGGGCCACCAGGGCGCCCAGGAGTACACCCGTGTATATTCCCACCATGAGTGCCACGGGAAGCCCTATCAGGGCTATCCAGCCTTTGAGTTTTTTAAGGTTCCTTCGTCGCAGCTTGTAAAGAAAGGACTCCGATGCGGTTTCAACGTCATCGCCGTGATCGGCCGGCTTTTTAAAGAGATTCACCAGGTCGAAGCGCTCAGGCAGCCAGAGATAGAAATATATGAAACTGAGAGCGGAAAAAATAAGAAGAAGCCAGGCTCCCCATGACATAACAGACGCCACCTGCAGTGTTAACATGAGTTTCCAGAAAATCAACGGGCGCTCCAGGTCGGCTATAAGACAGGCTATGCCGACAAGAAGCGGGAAGGGAGCAATATAAGCGCCGATGCGGGAGATGTCCTGGTAGACTTTCGGCCCGATAAAATAAGCAATGGCGGATACGGCGAAACATCCGGCACTTACGCCGGCCACGAAGAGATAAACCGCAACGAGCCAGTTCCAGAAAACAAAATAGGTTCCTTCCATGCCGATCTCCCCGGCGGACTGTTGTGAAGACCCTCTTCGTGCCCGCCTTAGGTTATTTCAATCCCATTCAAGCAATATATCGGGAAGCCGCCCTCATTATCCGCCCACGGCGGATTACTGTTTCAGCTTCACCCGCCCCCCGTTGTCTGGGGAACAAAGGAGGGGTCAACCCGTCCCAGCGAGGCATCACGGAAAAAGGCCGGCGTGCCCTGCGCGTAGAGCGGCTCCAGAGGCTGGTCTGTTGTTTCACTGCCGGCGGCGATGTTCCAGAGCCTTTCCTGATTGCCCATGCCTTCCGGCGGCCTGTCTTTTTTGCCGCATCCTGTCAGGATCATAATGGTTCCGGCAATCATTACCTTAGCGCCGAGTTCAATGAATTTTCTTCGATCCATCACCTTAAACCTCTCGGGCTTTCTGTTCCTCCCGTAAAAACAAATCTATCAGCGTAACGGCACTTTCATAGAAAGGGTGCGGAACCGCGGCTTCCACATGGGCTCTCAGCAGGGGAAACCAGTCCAGATGTTCCTCCAAAAAACAACGGGCCTTTTCCTCGGGAGCCTCATCGTAGAGCATGGACAGAAATTCCATAATCAAAACGATGTGGTCAGGCATACTTTTCAGGCGCTCAGGCACTTCGACTTCACTTCGGCTATAGAGTTCGTTCATGTGTACAGCGCTGTCGCCCATGAGAAGCCCCTTTGACTTTGCGAATACCATGCCGCAGTCCCTATCTTCGGACCATGGTTTGTAGGTGGATTCCACAAGCGATATTGCCGCCCCGTTCCATTGCCCGAAAAGATTATCGTAGGCGGCCATGAGTTCGCTAAGGCGGTCCTCATTGTGTCCTCCACTGAAAAGGGCTGCTACCAAAGGTTTTTCGGCGCCCCACCTGACGCTGTGCACCTCCAGCCATGGAAGAAGCTCATCCTGGTCAAGCTCCGCAAGCATCATTTCCTCCGGCGGCGCCAGAAGCATGGCCGCGAGAGCGCAGAATGAAGCCTTGTCCCTCCTGGTCACTCCTTCATCCCTTTCTGTAATAAATACGCGGCCGCGTGTTCAGTTCTCCCTTGAACTGCCGCAACCGGTGTCTATTTCTGGCAATGTACCGGGAAATCTCGCTATCCGGGTCATCCAGGTCCCCGAAAAGGCGGACCCCCGTCATACATGTGGTCATGCAGGCGGGCTCGATACCCTTTTCGACGAACTCAATGCAGAACCGGCATTTTTCCACGTAGCCTTCATTTTTTATGATGCGCACGTTGTAGGGACAGGCGGCTATGCAGTACTTGCAGCCGATACAGTCATTTATGATTACAAGGACCACCCCGTCGGGCCTCTTTATGGAAGCGCCCGTCGGGCAGACATGAACGCAGGGCGGGTTGTCGCAGTGCTGGCACTGTACGGGCAGAAATTCTCTTGTGTAGTCGGGAAAAGTTCCGTACTCCCGCTCTTCCAGATGATTGTAGGCCTCGTGGGCTCGCAGGTTATTCTGATTCTGGCAGGCCACGCGGCAGGCATAACAGCCTACGCATTTTGTTTCGTCTATGACCATTCCGTAGTGTGCCATAACTCTACTCTCAGGCCTTCCTGACCGATACTACGACTTCCGATGACATGGCGTGGCCAACCGTCGGATCAAAAAGGGTAGGTAAAAAATCATTATAGGACAGGCCCTGGTCGTAGGCCGTGGTCAGATGTTTCGAAAAAATTCCGTATCCGCTGGGAAGCCAGACGCATGAAGGGTGCAGACCTTCGGTTAGCCTCACCCGTATCTTCCCTTCTCCAACGATGGATGAAATTGAAACCAGGTCGCCGTCCTTCAGTCCCAGAAACTCTCCCTTCCGCCGGTTCATGAGAAGGCGGATGGAGTCATAGCGCCTGCTTATTGCCATTAGATAGGGCGTGTTGGCTGTCATGGCGTGAGTATGCCAGGCCTGCTTGCCGTGGATCAGGCGGAATGAGTGAGGGTCATCCATATCAGGCGAGACAAGCGGTTCTTCCCATCGTGGAACCGGAGCGTACCCCAGTTGCTTAAGAACAGAACAGGATATCTCAACCTTGCCCGAGGGCGTATCTACGGGAGTAAAAACCTCCTCCCAAGTTTCACCTACGGCTATAACCCCCTTATCCTTCAGTTCCGACAAGGTTACCCCCAGGGGTTTGAGGCGGATAGAGTTGGCCTCATCAAGGGTGAAATTAAAGTAACGTCCCACGCCAAGCGCGTGGGCAAGGTCACGGATGATCTGGAATCCGGACCTGGTGTCGAAAAGGGGCTCAACTACCTTCCGCTGCATGGTTATCTGGGCGCGCTTGCCGGAATGGCGAGTGTCCACGGCCTCGTCCGTTTCAAGGTAGAAGGAAGCCGGAAGAACATAATCGGCGATGGAGGCCGTCTCGGAAAGAACAGGATCGATTACCACCAGCAGGTCGAGTTTTTGATAGCCCGCTATAACACGCTTGGGATTGGGGTTCGTGCGGAGCGGGTTATGATGGTAGACAAATCCAGCCTTCAGCACTCCTCTCAGTGCCAGTTCGGGTATGGCGTGGGAAATACCGTCGCCGTAAGAGCCAAGCGGATAGCGGCCCGGTGTTCCCGTGCCGTCGGCCTTTGGAACCCTTGGGCCTTCGGGAATCGGGTGAATGGGAGCCAGTTCCCCAAGTTCGGCGGACCGGGAAAAATAAGTCCCCCCCCTTCGGTTGATGTTTCCAAGAAGACTATTCAACACGGCCACGGCCCGGGCCGTCTGAAAGCTGTTAAGATACTGGGAACCAAAAGCGCCGTGATAGCCACGGTGAATAAGCGCCCTGGGCTTGCGGGCCGCCATCTCTCGTGTAACTCT
>JAQUQY010000147.1 GCA_028715865.1 Syntrophales bacterium | reverse complement strand
AGCAGGGAGCTGGTGGATGGAAAGGCGCTTGTCGTTCTAAGTACGGACAGCTCCGTTCCCGATGAGGTTATGAAACAGCTTAGAACGCTGCCTAACATGATCTCCGTTACGCGAATAGAAATGTGACGGAATTGGAGGCCCAAAATGGCTAACATCATCATAATTGGAACCCAGTGGGGCGACGAGGGAAAGGGCAAGATCGTCGACCTCTATTCTCACGAGGCCGACGTTATAGTAAGATTCCAGGGAGGCAACAACGCGGGCCATACTCTCGTCACAAATAATGAAAAAACAATTCTCCACCTCATTCCTTCGGGAATTCTCCACGATCACAAGACATGTATTCTCGGAAGCGGTATGGTAATCAATCCCGAGGTTTTGATCGAAGAAATAGAACGGCTGGCGGAAAGGAACCTGCCCCATCCGAATACTACGCTTCACATCAGCGATTCAGCGCACTTGATAATGCCCTATCATGTTAGAATCGACAATGCCCGGGAAGCAAAAATGAGAAGTGGCAAAATCGGCACCACCGGGCGGGGTATAGGCCCCGCCTATGAGGACAAGGTATCCCGGACGGGAATTCGAATATGCGACCTGCTTAATGAGGAAATCTTTAATCAAAAATTGAAAAACAATATTGAAGAAAAAAACCATTTACTCACGAATTACTTTGGCGAAGAACCTGTTGACTTTGATGAAATCAGCAATAAATACAGCGTCTGGGCTGACCGCCTCAGGCCATACTGCGGCAATACTTCCATTCTGATAGAACGTTCCGTCAAAGCCGGCAAGCACATTCTTTTCGAAGGGGCACAGGGAACACATCTGGATATCGACCATGGAACATATCCCTTTGTAACCTCATCGAGCACGGTGGCAGGTAACGCCTGTTCCGGCGCGGGTGTAGGACCGACCCAAATAAGTGCAGTCATAGGAATCTGCAAGGCTTACACTACGCGAGTGGGAAGCGGCCCCTTCGTCACGGAACTCTCCGATGAAACAGGCCAAAAACTTCAGGAGAAAGGGAAGGAGTTTGGTTCCACCACGGGGAGGAAGCGCCGATGCGGATGGCTGGATATGGTTATGGTGCGCCAGTCTGTCAGGCTTTCGGGAATAACCGGAATCGCCCTTACCAAGATTGACGTTCTGACTGGACTGGACAAAATTAAAATATGCACGGGATATAGGATAGGAAAAGGGAAAGACAGGGAGGAGATAGTGGATTACGTTCCTTCCGATATCAAGGTCATCGGGCAATGTAAGCCCGTATACGAGGAACTGCCGGGCTGGTCGGAAGATATAAGCACGGCCCGAAGCATTGATGAGCTGCCCCAGGCAGCGAGAAGGTTCATTGAGCGCATTGAAGAGATAACGGACACTAAGGTTCTTCTAGTTTCAGTGGGACCCGGCAGAAACGAGACAGTGGTTATCCGCAATCCTTTTCGCTTAATCAAATGAAAAACAAACCAGGGGAGGAAGGCATCGGCACGACATACTCATCAGAAGAGACAAAAGCGCGGGCTATTCTCTGCGTCAATGCCGCATTGAAGAGAAAACCTCATAAGCTTTCAATCATAAGGGTTGCCGAACTTTCATCTTTCACAGATTATTTCATAGTATGCAGCGGAGGCTCGGACCGCCAGGTACAGGCCATCGCGGATGCAATCAGGGAAGGCCTTAAAAGGGAGAATATCCTTCCCCTGGGAATTGAAGGTGAACGCGCGGGCCAGTGGATATTGATGGACTACGGTGACGTGGTGGTTCACATTTTTTATGAGCCTCTGCGCGAATTTTACGATATCGAGGGACTGTGGTCAGATGCCCCCGCCATGGAACTGGAGGAAACAACGGTGGAGCTCGCCTCTCCAAATGATCTTCCCTGAAAAAAGCCACATACTCTCATCCATCACAGCGCTCATTTTCCCACCTCTCTGCCTGACCTGTGGAGAACTCCTTTCTGAAGAAATGAAAACCCAACCTTTCTGCAGCCTTTGCCGAAGTCAAATCAACTTCATAACTAATCCGGTCTGTACGTTGTGCGGACTCCCCTTTCCCGGCGCGGAAGATGAAATCCGCTTCTGCGGCGAATGTATCGTTGACCCTCCCCCTTTTTCACGGGCACGCGCGATGGGCGTTTTCAAAGGTCCTCTTCTAGAGGCGATCCACCTTTTCAAGTTCCAAGGCAACATGCCTGCGGGAGAGCGCCTGGGGAAAATGATGGCCCTATGGGTCAATGATTGCCTTACCTTGCCGAATTATGACGCTATACTTCCGGTGCCGCTTCACGCCTCGAAACTGAGGCAACGGGGCTTTAACCAGTCGCTTGTTCTTGCCAGGCAGATTGCCAAGGTCAGTTCCATCAACGTGAATGCCTTAACTTTGAAGAAAGTCGTCCAAGGCGCTCCTCAGGTCGGCTTGGGGCGTGAAGAGCGCAGGGAGAACGTGAGGGGGACCTTCGCCGTAAAAGATTCCGAAGATCTTGGAGGCATGAAAATACTGCTTGTTGACGACGTATATACCACGGGCAGCACGGTACGGGAATGCGCCGTCGCCCTCATGAAGGAAGGCGCCAGCGAGGTTGACGTGCTAACCCTGGCCAGGGCATGATACCCATTGAAAAGAGGAGGAAAAATAATGGCAAATATAATACTGTCCCCGGAAGACCTGAAAAAAACACTGGATGAACTTAGAGCCCTGGGAAAACGCGTGGTTTTTACCAACGGCTGTTTCGACCTCATTCATGTGGGCCATGTCACTTATCTCAAAAAAGCTAAACTCCTCGGTGACATTCTGGTCATAGCCATCAACAGCGATTCCTCCGTAGCTGCCATAAAGGGGCCAATGAGACCAATTGTACCTGAAAAAGAGCGTATGGCTGTCGTGGCAGCCCTTGAAGCGGCGGACTTCGTTACCCTCTTCGACGAAGATACGCCCCTGAATCTCATCAAGTATCTGAAACCGGACATTATCGCCAAGGGGGGGGACTGGGCTGAATCGGATGTGGTTGGTAGAGACCATGTGAAAAGGGTTGTAATCATCCCCTTTGTAAGTGGAGCGTCGACAACGGATATCGTCAAGCGAATCGAGGAGAGGCTGAGAAAGGATACATAGCGATTGCCGTTTCCCATATCTATATCCAATAATTTAAAATATTTAGACTTTTTTGCCAACCCATAGGAGATAATTTTGCTTTACAAAAGGCGCCTTATTGTATATATGACGGATGCTTTTTGATCTCACAGCGCGGGATGGTTGCATATTAATAATGAAAGCCGAACAACTGGAATACTTCAGAACACTTTTCAATCAGAAAATTGATGATCTGTTGCGGGAAGCCGGCAAGACTGTGTCGGGCATGACAGGCACCACGGAAAGCTTCCCCGACCTTACTGACCGGGCGGCTCAGGAGTCAGATAGAGATTTTGAACTGAGAATACGTGATCGTGAGCGTAAACTGATAAAAAAAATGATGGAAGCGCTGGAGCGAATCGACAACGGCACCTTCGGCATATGTTCATGCGGGAAAAAGATTTCCGAAAAGAGGCTCATGGCCCGGCCGGTAACAACACTCTGCATCGACTGCAAGAAGCGGCAAGAGGAACTTGAAAAACAGCGTGGAGAATGACCCCCTTTCCCACGTTTCTCAAGAACCCCTGAGTCGTCAATATGCGAAACCGGCAAAGAACCCCTGGATCAACATTCTTAAGAGTCTTTGCTGTACCTTTCATCTTTCCAAAGGAATCCTTCTAATCCAGGGACATGAAAGAGTTCGGAATCATGGAAGGACATTCTCAACCGCAAGGCAATCGTATTTTAATCGGACTGTCCTCATTCCTTTACACAACAATTCGGGTACCTTTACCCGTCGCGTGACGCCGTGTTCGTAAACGTAGCCATACACGCAGGATCGGGAGACATTTTCACCTATTCCGTTCCAGAGGGCATGGAAGCGCTTGTTTGCCCGGGCAAAAGGGTTCTCGTGCCCTTTGGAAGGCGGCGAGTTACCGGAAGCATCGTTGAAATAATTGACAAATCATCCCGCAAAGACCTCAAAAACATAATTGAAATGCTTGACGAGGAACCTCTTTTTGAAGAAAGAGATCTTGCCTTTTTTCTCTGGGCGTCCCGGTACTACCTCTATCCCCTGGGAAAAGCCCTCAATGGAATTCTTCCCTCCGGCCTGGATGTTAAAAGCCGCCGCTGGATCGAAATTGCGCCT
>JAQUQY010000146.1 GCA_028715865.1 Syntrophales bacterium | reverse complement strand
TTCATAAGCTTTGAAAGCTGTCGCGTAGTAATGCCGGCCCTCGCAGCAACGCCCTTGACGCTACCGCCCTCTTCAGCCAGGAGATCGCGGAGATAGCGCTTCTCTACGGTTTCAACAGCCTTGCGTCTTGTTTCGGCGAGAGTAGAGAAAATATCCACGGCAAAGGCGGGCTGAAGTCCCTCGGATTCAAAAAGCTCTCCCGGAAAGCTCTCAGGGGTCAGAACAGGTGATGTTTCTATAATATGGGCCCGCTCTATGAGGTTCTGCAATTCCCGTATATTGCCCGGCCACGAATATCTCTGAAAGGCCCGCACCACGTCGGGATGAACGTCGTAAATTTCCTTTGCGGAAAACTTATTAAGTTTCTTGAGGAAAATTGATATAAACATAGGGATGTCCTCCCTTCGCTCCCTGAGAGGAGGGAGTTCAATGGGGAACACATTCAACCGGTAATATAGGTCTCTTCTGAAATGACCCTCATCGATGAGCCCTTTGAGGTCAATATTTGTAGCAGCGATAACCCTTACGTCAGCCTCTATGGTTTCTTCTCCTCCAACCCGGTTGAATATTCCTTCCTGCAGCACCTGTAGAAGCCTTATCTGTGCGGAGAGACTTACAGTTCCGATCTCGTCCAGAAAGATGGTGCCTCCCCGGGCGATCTCAAATTTTCCCATTTGCCGCCGCACGGCTCCCGTAAAGGCCCCTCTCTCGTGTCCGAACAATTCGCTTTCCAGAAGGCTTTCGGGGATTGCTCCGCAATGGACGCTTATGAACTGTCCCTTTCGGCGATTGCTGTGGCGATGAATAAGCTTCGCGAGGACTCCTTTTCCCGTTCCTGTTTCTCCCACTATAAGAACGGTGCTTTTCGTTGCAGCCACGGAGCGGACCTTGTCGAATACCTTCATCATCATCGGGCTTTTTGTCTGGATGATTTCGAGGGCATCGCCTTCCCAGAACTGGTCGCGAAGGTAGTCGAGGGCTGACTGAACAATAATAGATTCGTAAATGCTTTCAGTCACATAGGTTACTTCATCGGCGTTGAGAGGGTAAGTGAGATAGTTGCTTGCGCCGGCTTTAACTACCAGCACCGCCTCCCGAATCATTTCCGGAGGCGTCATTACGATGATCTCCACGTCGGGATAGGCAACCCAGAAAGGCTGAAGGCTTCCCTTGTAACCCCCTTCGGTTCCCGATAGGCGGAGAACATTGAGATCTATGAAGACAAAATCATGACGATAGCTTCGAAGCAATTGCAGGGCTGCAGACAGGGATCTGGCATGGTCAATACGGCGCTTTGACCGAAATGAGGCAAGGATTTTCCGATAGGGTTCCTCATCCTCCGTAACAACAAGAAATGATTTCATCGTTATCACTCCCCGCCAATGTTTTAGATAAAGTTCTCAGGTGACTTTTATTACTCTTTTTTTTATGTAAAACAAGGAATTTTCAAGGCGACAAGCACTTTGACCTCTCCCGTGTACGGCAATTGTTGCCATATTTCTTTTTATTCATGAGCTTCTGAACAGAAGGATGAGTCATGTGATAAAAAAGGGAAGGTTTTTCTTTTGTAACGGCGGCAAGAGTGATAAAAAAGAATCTGGCTCAACTGCCTGGCGGTTCCGCCGTGCCTGGAGGTTCCCGGATAAATGACAAGATTCTTGCGTATTCGAAATGAACGATCATGACAGAACAGATTATTTACTCCATAGCACTGTTTGATTCCACCAGCGCAGTCCTTTTCGCCGAGGGTATTCTGAAGGAGGCGGGAGTTTCCTTTAAAATTATCCCTGTTCCACGCCACCTGAGCTCGGATTGTGGTGTCTGCCTGCGCTTTTCAGTGACCGATAAGAAGCGTGTCGAGGAGCTCCTGTCGCCCATCGTCGGCGGTTTCGAAATCGTTCCACTGTGAAATCCGGTTCCCCTTTCCGGGGGCTATGGCTATACGAATTGTTTTTTTTATTGTAAGTATTTTGAAAATAAATCTTTTCATCGGGGGATAGCGCAGTGAATCGCTTCAGCATCGCCACTTTCAACGTAAATTCAATTCGATCCCGGCTTCATATTGTAATCCCCTGGCTTGATAAACAGGGTGTCCGTTTTTTATGCATGCAGGAAACGAAGGTTGCCGATGAAGCATTTCCTGTGGAGGCCTTTGAGAAAATCGGCTACCATGTCGCATTTGCCGGAGAAAAGAAGTATAACGGCGTGGCAGTTGCTTCGAGAGATGCGCCAGTTTCAGTGTCCTTTGGCTTTGATGACGGTGAACCTCCCGATAAGGATCGTTTGATCCGGGCTGTGTATGACGGCGTTACGGTTCTGAATATCTATGTTCCCCAGGGACGGGACAGGGAGCATCAGATGTTTGACTACAAGCTTAATTGGTTTAAAAGACTTATTAAGTATCTTGATCGTCACGCTTCACCCGAAGAACCCCTCATATGCTGTGGAGATCTTAACGTGGCCCGGGAAGATATCGATGTCCACGATCCAAAACGTCTTTTAGGTCATGTTGATTTTACACCGGAAGTCTGGGACTGTTTTGACCGGCTCATGGCCTGGGGACTTAATGACGTATTCCGGAAACACCATCCTGGTGCAGGAGGTAACTTCACCTTTTATGACTACCGGGTTCCCACCGCTCTTGAACGCGGCCTGGGGTGGCGTATCGATCATATCCTCGCGACCCGCCCTCTGAGTGACTGCTCAACGGGAAGCCATATTGATCTTGAACCCAGAAAGATGGAAAAACCTTCGGATCATACAATTCTTGTGGCTGAATTCGAAGTATGATTGCCTGAGTGCAGAGAGGGCATTGTATTGTGAGGAAGATGCAATGAAGGAAACATTGGACCGACAGGGAACACGCTATGAATTGAATCGGCGGGTTAAACAGGTTCTCGTCAGGCATGGAGTAAACCTTACCCTTCTCAAATGGTCCAGTTCTAAAAGGACCACATCCTTTTATGGAATTCTGGAAAAAGAGCATGGAGAAGAATTTACAACGCAAGGCTTGGACGCGCTCATAAAGGAACTTATCCATATGCCTCAGGGACCGCGCCTTCGATTCAGTCTGGAAAACTGGGATATAAGTTCCGATTCCGGGTCATGGAAAATTACCAAAAAGAAAAAGATTGAAGCAATGGATACCTGGGATGAACGCAGGGGAACAGTCGTGATTCGTAAAATTGAAAAAACGGATGATGTTTTAAAAGAAGCCGCGGAAAAGAATCGGTCCGATGAGTAAACACTGGTTGACAGCGAACGGATTAAAAATAACTGACGAGTCGGCTATTTCTGGTTCTCCTTCGGCTCCACCTTTATGGTTACCGTTATCTGTGGAACCCTTCTGTCGGGAAATGGCAGGTTGCTCTGCTGAATCAGTTTGGGTGTCAACCGCGTGGTTGTCCTTATAGACTCCAGGGGAATGGGTTCCGTATTGATATATAGATCATCGTTGTTCTTTCTGGCCGCTAAAACCTTAACAGTTTCCGGAGACACTTCTATTTCCTTCAGTACCAGATTTTCTTCAAGAGTTCCTGTGACTTGAACCCGGACAGGTACATTCCGGGGGACCAGTTCGTGGGCTCTAAGATAAAGCGAGGAGGGCTGAATGTTAACCACGGTTAGGTTAGACGGATGCTCTACACTTCGATTGCTCAGGAGTATTTCCTGCTGTCCCTCCTTGATGTTCGACATATCCACGATCATTCTCAATGTATTTGAATCAAAAAGATCGAAGGCCTGTTTGGACCCCACCAGGGACACCGCCGCTTCTCGAGGGTCCTGGCTTTCAATGATCCACTCCGCTGGAAGATTCCTGTAGGAGACGGGAATAATGAAGTCGCGCCTTATGACTTCTGTTTGAAAGCCGAAGGCAAGCCATAGAACAGCTGCAAGTCCAAGCGCCACTCCCTTTTCCCATGGATTGGCGCTCAGCAGCAGCCATCGGCTTTTTTTAGTCTGTGGCGGGGATTGGCTTTCGTAGTAAGACTCGATTTCCTGCCTGATGTCCTCGAGTTTACGCAATGTTCGTATGTCACCGTCGCGGGCGACAGAGATGGTACCCCGCTCTTCCGAAACCACTATGCAAAGTGCGTCTGCCAGCTCCGCCAGCCCCAGTGCCGCGGAGTGACGAAGACCCAGATCACCAATGATTCGGCTGTTTTTAGATAAAGGTAGGTGGCAGCTGAATCTCTTTACTCTATCCTTATCGATGATAACGGC
>JAQUQY010000145.1 GCA_028715865.1 Syntrophales bacterium | reverse complement strand
TCCGTTTCCGACTGTTTTCCGATCTCCATCCATCTCAAACCACTGCCCCCGGCACGAATCTTCAGAGAAGATTTAAGGGGGATCTGGAAATATCGCTGCAAATCTCGCTCGGGGCGAGACGGAGCCGCGACGATG
Organism: Syntrophales bacterium; assembly: GCA_028715865.1. Taxonomy (GTDB): domain Bacteria; phylum Desulfobacterota; class Syntrophia; order Syntrophales; family UBA2210; genus MLS-D. The sequence goes on along the minus strand of JAQUQY010000145.1, from coordinate 4,091 downwards.
CTTCCCCGCTAATCCTCCAGGGAAATTTCTTCTATGAGAATGTTGTCGTTAGTGTATATACATAACTCGGCCGCGATTTTCATCGATTCCGTCGCTATGTCCACGGCATCCATATCACCGTGGCGAACCATGGCCCTTGCCGCCGCGATGGCGTATGGGGCGCCCGAACCGATGGCGAGAACATTGTCATCGGACTCGATCACATCGCCGTTCCCGGAAATGAGAAGAGCGTTTTCACGGCTAACGGCAATCATCAGGGCCTCCAGGTGGCGCAGGGCCCGGTCCGTTCTCCAGTCCTTGGTGAGTTCCACGGCGGACCTCAGAAGGTTGCCGTTGTACTGCTCCAGTTTCTGGTCAAAACGGTCGAAAAGGGTAAAGGCGTCCGCCGTGGCTCCGGCGAAGCCGACAATCACCCTTCCGTCATAGAGCCTTCTAACCTTCTTCGCGCCATGCTTGAGAACCGTAACATCAAGGGTCACCTGTCCATCGCCCGCGACGACGACTTTACCCCGGTGCCTGATGGCCATTATGGTTGTGCTTCTTATCCTCATTGCCCCTCATTCTCCTTTGCGAGCCCTCGGATGGCTTTTGTCGTAAACTTCCATTAATTTCGCGACGCTCATGGATGTATATTTCTGTGTTGTGGACAGGCTCTCGTGGCCGAGAAGCTCCTGAATGGACCTGAGGTCCGCCCCCGCGTCCATAAGGTGCGTCGCGAAACTGTGGCGCAGGGAATGGGGGCTGATCCTCTTGCCGGCGCCCGAAGATTTCATGTACTTGTCAACAATTCTGGCAACGCTCCTGGTGGTTAGCCGCCCATTCGACGCGTTGGCAAAGAGAGGCTCTCCACGCTTCCAGCCCGACTCGAAGCGGTGGTCAAGATAAAGGCGAAGTGCCTGTTTCGCCGGTTCTCCCAGTGGCACGATACGCTCCTTTTTCCCCTTCCCGCGCACCTTGACCAGCGAAGAAGCCATATCAACGTCCCCGACATCAAGACCTGACAGCTCTCCGGCCCGGACACCCGTGGAATATAGCGTCTCAAGAATGGCCCGGTCTCGAAGGCCCGCCCTGTCGCCCTTGAATGGCTGGTCAAGAAGGCTGAAGGCCTCATCAACTGACAAAAAGGATGGGAGATGCTTCTCCGGTTTTGGCGTATGGACCATCTTGGCAGGATTGAATCCGGCTTCCCCCTCCCGCACCAGGTACCTGAAAAAGGATCTCAGGCTGGAAGGCTTCCGTGAGATCGTAACCTTCTTCAGCTTCTTCATATAGAGGTCGGTTATATAGGCCCTTATTATTTCCCGGTCAATCCCTCCGATTTCCATTACGCCCCTCTCGCGGGCGAAGTCCTGAAATTGCCTGATATCGGCAAGGTAGCTCCGCATGGTGTGGACCGAAAAGTTTTTCTCGGCTCCCACGTATCGCTGGAAACCGCTAATGGACTTTTCCATGGCCGGGCGCCCGGGAATCAATAATGTAGGTAAAGCCGGTTAATCTTCGCATCGTCGGAGTCCCGCGTAGTAGCAGCAGCAGTCATTGGCGAAATTATTGTCGAAGACTCTGGTCTGGCCGTCCCTGAAGACGATCCTGACGTAGGACATGCCCCCCAGAACACCGGAATTCCACTCTTCTATAACTACGCCGAACCCCCACTGTGGATAACGTTTGTGGACAACCTGGTCCCCAGTTTTAAGATAGAGTCTCCGAATTTCTTCTTTCATCTTCCATGAGGCCTGCCGGTTATCTACATTTTATATTTTCCAAAATCTTCCGGCGCCAGGTTTTCGAGAAACTCCTGCAATTCTTCCTTGCTGTATTTTTTAAGATCGCCGGCCTGTTTAGTGAAGTGTATGTTCATGGATTTTTCAACGACCTTTTCATCCACGAATATGGGCGCCGAGGCTCGAAGGGCAAGGGCGATCGCGTCACTTGGCCTGGAATCGATGGTTATTTCGGAGCCATCCTTTACCAGGTGGATTACGGCGAAAAAGGTGTTGTTTTTCAGGTCGCTGATAACAATCCTGGCTATGCTGAACTCAAGCCTCGTGATTATATTCATCAGGAGATCGTGGGTCATGGGCCTCGAAAGGGCTATTTTTTCCAGTTGCGTGGCTATGGCACTGGCCTCGAATATCCCTATCCATATGGGCACAGCCCTCTTTCCGTCAAGATCCTTCAATATGACAATCGGCGCGCCCGCCGCGGGGTCTATCGCGAGTCCGAATACTTTCATTTCTATAATCATTCTTTCACTCCTCCCTGAAGCATCTCGCCTCTCAGGGAATGGGCATAACCCCTGACTATTTTCACGGGAACCAGACGTCCCGCCAGGATGCTTTCACCGCTGAAATTAACTATCTTATTGCTCCTCGTCCGCCCCGAAACATCGTCGCGGCTTCCCTTGCTTATTCCTTCCACGAGAACTTCCTGCTCCCCGCCCTCCATGGCCCGGTTTTTTTCCAGAGTATGCTCCGCCTGAAGTTTCTGCAGTATCGCAAGGCGCCTGCTTTTCACTGACTCTTCCACCTCGCCGTCATAGCTCTCCGCGGCGGTGCCGGGACGGTGGGAGTACTTGAATGAAAAAGCATTATCAAATCGTACTTTCTCCATAAGGTCAATAGTTTTCTCAAAATCGGAATCACTCTCTCCGGGAAATCCCACTATAATATCGGTGGTTATGCTTATGGAGGGGACGCGTCGGCGCAACCCCCTGATTTTTTCGAGATATTCTTCCGATGTGTACACGCGCTTCATGCGTTTAAGAATATAATCTGAACCGGATTGCAGGGGAAGATGAATGTGCTCACAGAGCGCGTCTATTTCAACGAAGGAGTCCATCAATGACTCCGACAGGTCCTTGGGATGAGAAGTGGTAAACCTGACGCGCTCTATTCCCTCCACTGCGCCCACCAGCTTCAGGAGGGCCGGGAAATCAACCTTATTGTCAAGCGTGTTCCCGTAGGAATTGACATTCTGCCCCAGGAGGGTCACTTCTTTAACTCCCCGGACCGCTAGGCCTGCCACTTCGTCGACTATATCGCCGGGAAGACGGCTTTTTTCCCTGCCCCGAACAAAAGGAACTATGCAGTAGGCGCAATAATTATCGCGGCCCTGCCTTATGGTGACGTAGGCGGCAACACTGCCCGGGGAGGATGGTACACGCAAATTGAATGAGCCGGGATGTTCCCTTAAAACCGTATCCTCAAGGTTTCCGCCATTCTCCCGAACCTTCCGGACCATGTCGGGGATGCGGTCCGAGGAGTGGGTGCCGCACACGAAATCAAGGTGGGGCGAACGGTCAAAGAACCGCTTTCCCCACTGCTGGGCCAGGCATCCCATGACGCCGACGACCAGTTCGGGCTTAGCCGCCTTGAGGCGCCTTACCCTTCCGATAAGGCTGTGGGCTTTCTGCTCGGCCTTTTCCCTTACGCTGCAGGTGTTGACGATAACCAGGTCTGCCGCTTTAAGGTCATCTGTAACGAGGTAGCCTTCCTTTTCCATCAGATCGGCCACCTGCTGGGAATCCCGGACATTCATCTGGCACCCGAAGGTATGTATATAGCAATATTTCATGGATATTCAGGCAATCACAGGCATTATTCGAGGGTTTTTCAGGAATTATTTATTGCCGCTCTTTCCCCTGGACAGTTTTTCCTCCGGACTTCCGCTAAAATTGAATCCTTTTTTCCTGAAAAGCTTCAGGCAGGCGTTCACAACCTGGCGGTCATAGGTTATTCCCCTGTTTTTTGTAATTTCCTTGAGAGCCGACGCTACGCCCAATGCCGAACGATAGGGCCGGTGCGAAGCCATGGCCTCCACGACGTCGGCCACGGCCAGGATTTTGGCTTCCAGGAGAATGTCCTTGCCATTCAATCCGTCGGGATAACCCGAACCGTCGATCCTTTCGTGGTGCTGACGTACCATCAGTGCGACGGGCCAGGGAAAATCGATATTTTTTAAAATGTCATAGCCGATTTCCGGATGCACCTTCATCATCAGAAATTCAATGTCCGTCAGCAGATCCGGTTTGCTGAGTATTTCAGAGGGCTCGTATATCTTTCCGATGTCATGAAGAGTTGCCGCCACAACGG
>JAQUQY010000144.1 GCA_028715865.1 Syntrophales bacterium | reverse complement strand
CCCGTCCGCTTCTTTCATAAGATTGCCCATGCTCACGGCCCTGTTTCCCATAATCTCCTTTATTCATCTCTGTCAGCTTCTCTTCCCCTATTCCACCAGGTCCGTGGCCCCGTCCGGGTTGCGCGTATACCATCTGGACTGCCATAAGTCCCACGAACGCTATAAAGGCCGTTACAATACATATTTTTTTCAGCATCACTGTTTACCTCCTTTTGAGAACCTTCAGTTGTATGATTACGTTGATCATAACCGTGTAACAACATGTAACAGCAAATAGTCTGCCAGTAGCCGAATGAGGACCAGGCAATCATAATATCCTATTAATTACAAATAATTAGATTAAATGTAGAAAGCGACGTAACAACTCGATATAACTGGTTCACCCTCACCATGGTGAGGGTGAACTTTGGAAGGGGAGAACAGATCAATCTGGTTCTCTTGTATCCTGTCGGCATAGTGGCCCTGAACGACCTCATTTACGTAGGAAAAGCCCGGCAAGTTTTCCTTTGCCGGGCTTTGTACCGTACTGAGCAGTTTATTTCAGAAGCATTTCAACTCTGCGGTTCAGGGCGCGTCCATCCCGAGTGTCGTTAGTGAAGGTGGGATTGCTCAAACCGTACCCCATGACGTCCAGGCGGTCCCTGCGCACTCCCTCACGAACGAGGAAGTCGGCCACTGCCTGGGCCCGTCTCTCTGACAGGCCCATGTTGTAATCTGCGGGACCGATGTTACAGGTGTAGCCTTTCACGGTGACTTTTGTAGCAGGGCGGGCATTTATGATCCGTGCCGCTTCTCTGAGAATCTCCCTGTATTCAGCCTTGATCTCAGTCTTGTCGAAATCGAAATTAATGTTGCTGAACGCGATCACTTCTTCCGTCGGCGCGGGTACCTGCACCGGAACGGGAGTTGGAGCGGGAGTCACGGCGACTTCCCTGGAGGTATAGAATACACGCTCAATAAAATCAGCCCGGTAGGCATCTTCCATCAGGCTGCCGGCATCGGCAACCACGGAACAGGAATTGATGGCAGCAAGGTCGCCAATAAAGGCCTTTTCTTGGGGAGTCTGGGCAAGGCTGATGAAGTGGAAGCAGATTCTGTCGCCGTAACGGTCGTACATGTCTTTCATGACACCCTGGGGCCGGGATCCCCAATTGGATTCTCCGTCAGCCAGGGCAATCACGGCGATACGATCCTTCAGACCGGACAGCGGAGTGTCAAGACTCTTAAGGCCATCACCCATGGGAGTCATGCGGTCGAAAATCGGTATGTCCGTTGGAATAGCTGAAAGGGCGCCCCCCATAGCCTCGCGGTTGAAGGGGGAGGCCGGACGATACTCCTTGTAGGGTCCAAAAGTGTAAACACCGAATGTGGCGTCAAGTTCCGGAATATCGCGATTTATAGCCATGAGGACATTCCGTGCCACCTCTGTTTTTTTCATGCCGGCCTTTTCATGGTCAAAAGCCATGGAACCTGAATTGTCCACATAATAAACAAAATTTTCAGCTCTTGGCTCAATGATGGTTTCCCTTTGAGCGTTGCTCGTTGCGGCGATGCCGAGCAGGGCTATGACACAGAGGGACATAAATGCAACTTTCATAAATGATTTCATGATATGGAACCTCCATTGTAAAACATTGTTCAATTTGTCTGAATCCGTATAGGTCATCGGTGAATATGACCTGATGATTTTCAGGTCGCTTGTGATCATGAAGATTGTATGGCCGTTGAACTCGGATTATTCTATGGTCATCCGGTTCTTTACAACCTCCACCCCGTTTACTTCACTGGCGATTTTTGCGGCAAGATCCATTTCAGCTGTGTTTTTCGCCTTGCCACTCAATGTTACAACTCCATCCTCCGTTTTGACAGAGGTATTGAGAGCGCTGGTCGAGCGGTGATAGAGCAGTGCCAGCTTGACCTGGGCGGTGATGGAAGCGTCATCGATCTTCTCGCCTATCGTTCGTTCCTCTGCTGAGGCCTTAGCCACGGTCATCTCATTGTTTACTGCTCTAACCCCCTCGACATCCCTGGCGTATTCTTCAGCAAGATACTTTTGTGCCCGGCTGGGCGCTTCACCCTGCAAAGTGACAATTCCGTCTTTTACGTGAACTTCAGTCTTGAAGCCGCTCACGTTGCGGTGAAACAGGAGCGTTCCTTTCACTTTCGTCATGAGCCAAAGATCCGGGCTTTCAGCGGGATCAGGGGTGGCCTTAACAGTCAGCCGGTTATCCACGCTCTTGACTCCGGGAAGACCTGCTACGGTTTCCTGGGCCAATGACTTGTTGTGGTTATCTGCGACGGACCCCGTCAAGGTAACGGCGCCGTCCCTGGACTGGACTTCAATGTCATCTCCTTTTAAGAAGGTTTTGAACACATAGGACGCCTTGGCGGTTGATTCGATGCGATCATCTGTCTTGGAGGCGCACAGGGGCATGCTGAACGCGAGCAGGGCAACGGTGACCACCATCATTACTGATATCCTGTGGGTATTTTTCATTTTCACACTCTCTCTTTCTCTTGTTGTTGCTCACTAGTGTCCCAAGGTTAATCGAATAAATTCAGCTGGTTGCTGAAGGGCTTCACTTGGTTTGTGTAGCTCGCGTTTGAAAGTGCCTGTAAAATGGGCGTTTTCTCGAAAAGAGTCACGCTCAAAACCTGTAGAATTGTGTAGAGGCTGTGGTCCAGATTCAAGGTCTTTTTCACGATTGCCACGAGAACATAGACGGAGATGGCGATCCATATCTGGGTCTTGACGGCGTTCTCGGTGGTGCCATAAAACGCTTTGATTCGGAGATGCTGTTTGATCCACTTGAAAAACAACTCCACCTGCCAGCGGTTGCGATAGAGTTCTGCGATCGTCTCCGCCGGCAGAGAAAAATTGTTGGTCAGGAACACAAGGCGCTTGTTGCTCTTTGAATCGAAGTATCGGATGCGACGGAGTTTTTCCGGGTAATCCCGCTTCGCGTAATAGCCTTTCAGTGTGACGATTTGATCGCATTGAACACCGGTGGATTTGTCCACGGGCCGGGAGTAAAGACGTTTTCCGCTGAAGTTTATCTTTGCCCGCGTGACAAAGAACCCCAAGTTCTGGTGGATTTTGAAGAGACGCCCATAATCGAGATATCCGCGATCCAGGATATAGATAGATCCGGGCTCGACGATCAAATCGTCGAGGATGTTCACATCGTGGACCGCGCCCGTGGTTATGATAGCTATGGTTGGAATGTTGCCCCGCAGATCCAGGAGTGTGTGGAGTTTTACCGCGCCCTTGTGTTTGCGGAATTCTGCCCAGGGAAACAGAGCCAGGCACAGATTGATGGTGGTTGAGTCCAGTGCATACACCGCCTGGTCCAGTTCGATGCCGAAGGTATCGTTGGCGTAGAGTTTTCTGGCTTTGGCGATGAGCACATGAGCGAAATCGGCGTAGATCCGCCAGTCCCTCTTCTGGTTGGCATGGGCAAGGGTGTTGCGGGAAACCTTCCCTCGGATGCCCAGATGGTACAATTTCGATTGCGCCGCCCGAAGGCAGACTTGAATGTCGCGAAGGCTTTCCCGGTAGGTGAGCTGGGCGAAGGCCATGCAGAGGTACTGATCCCAGCAGGAGAAACTGATCACCTTGTGGTTGCCGTCGTAGCGATCGACGCATTTTCGAAACTCGTAGGGGGTGACAAAATCCATCAGCTGGGCGAAAATAGTCTTTCCGGAATTCATGCGTTGCCTCCACAATCGTCGATGTCGGAGACTGGCACATCAAGGAAACTATTTTCAAATCGATAAATGACATTTTTCGCTCAATATAGTTATATTTCAGTCAGTTGAGGCAGATTCAAATTTCATCCTTGGGACAGTAGTGGTTGTTGCTACCATTTACAGGGCTCAGGACTTTGTTGCTCCGTTGAAATCATTTCTTTATGAGTCCCTGTTGAGGTGTATCATGCACCGGGGACAGTGGGAGGGCATCACATGCCGGTGCATGATACACCATCCTGTCTACTTACTTCTCCCAAATCCGCTTCATCTGACCAATCTTTTTCTGAGCTTTGCCGTCTATCTTTTCAGCGACTCCTTCATCTTCCAGCTTTGTATTATCGCTGATTTTACCGGCGACCTCCTTGACCTTACCCTTCACTTCGTGGAACGTACCTTTAACTTGATCCTTCGTACTTGGCTTCATGACATTCCTCCTGATCCTGATGACGTCAATAGCGCAAGTGTCATGCCAACAATCCGAGAAATATTAGATTTTATTAATCCTCACATAA
>JAQUQY010000143.1 GCA_028715865.1 Syntrophales bacterium | reverse complement strand
TTGTATGCTGTTATGGCCTGCAGAACATTATTGAAATCATGGGAAATGCCTCCCGTAAGCCTCCCTATGGCATTCATCCGCGCGGCAGGCTGCAGTTGCCGCTCCAGCTGCCGCTGGTCGGAAAAGTCCTTCAGGGTTCCCACGATGCCCGTCATTTCGCCCCGGGCGTTGAGATTGGGCGCTCCGCTCATGTAGAAGAGCCTCTCTCTGCCGTTTTTTGCCCGGAGAGTTACTTCCACATTTTTTATGGTGTCCCTTTCCCTGCTGACACGATGGAAAAGCCTGTCAAAGGAATTCACATCAACGGGATCGGCAAATTCGGCAAGATTTTTTCCCGTTATCTCTTCCCTTGAGTATCCCAAAATATCTTCGGCGGCGGGATTTATATATGTGATCTCTCCGGAGCTGTCGATGGTGTAAATAATATCGGGTGAATTCTCGCTGAGGGCACGGAAGCATTCCTCCCTTTCCATAACCTGTTGTAGAGACCTTGCATTGTTGATGCTTATGGCTATCTGCTGCGCTATGCCCATCAACAGGCTCACCTCGCTCTGACTGTGCGGTCTGACTGTACTGTAATTATCAACGGCAAGAATTCCCTCTGATTTTCCCTCGTAGACAATGGGAACACAGATAAAGGAATTCACTCTGAAAAGCTTTATGAACTCAAGGCTCCGCTGGGAAACTTCGCCCTCCATGTCCTTTATGTTGTCAACTAGGAAGGGGTTTTGTTGTTTGAAGGCGACCACGAAGGGGCCTCTCGCGCGTGGATTGTCCAGACGGAATTGAGTTTCTCTCAGGTGGTTTTCCATCTCAGGGCTGTAACCATAGCCGATCATATAGGTCAGCCGTGTCCTGTCGTGGTTTGCCATCATTATCATCGCGCGGTCGAATTTAAGCCTTTTCTCCAGCGTTTCCATGATAAAACGCAGAAGTTTGTTCACATCCAGTATGCTTGACACGGCCTGGCCGATTTCCTGCACCATGAGCGAGTTGTTGTAGCCGATGGTTATCTGGTCGAGGAGGCGACTGGCCGCGTCTCCCTGATTTTCAACTTTCTCATTAAGATCTCTTTTTTCCAGATACAGCGCGTAGAAGGCCGAAGCCGCCACAAGACCAGCCAGAACCAGGGCAGTTGCCGCTATCTGCCCGGGAGAGAGAACCAAAGCGCTGATTCCCGTTGCCGCTATTGAAATCACGGCCATATAATTCCTCCGCCGCCGCCACCGGCTGTAGGCAGGCTCCTCCCAGCTCAGTATGTAGCGGCAGCAGTCATCCCCACGGTGAATACAATCAGGGTGATCAATAACAGGCAGCCTGCGTGAGAAAAGCCCCGACACCGCCTCGAAGGCTCCCATGCTGTTCTCGCACTGGTAGGGCTTAAGCTTTACGCCTTCCATCGGGGCAGTCACGATCTCCACCTTGTTCCGGTTGATAGCGGTGGCTTTGAACGTGGATCCGCGGCTGATGTAGGAGGTTATCTTGCCCAGCATCTTGTAGGCCTGCACGGGAGTTATGAAACCTACGATAAACTGCCGCAGCGACTGGACAGAGCGTGAGTGAAGCATATAACGTCCGGCCTCACGGAACAGGGATGGGTCATTGGTCACCTTGATCAGGGCATCGTGAAAATCATCCACCTGTTTCTGTGTAAGCCAGTGCCCCTCATCTTCCACTTCATAGGGAAGAATCCCGGATCTGGACAGCAGGTTCTGAATGTCAACTTCGGGCCGGACGGCATTCAAAAATTCCACAAAACTGCTGATAATTCTGCTGTTATAGAGATGTTGATCATTCATTCCCACCCCCTAAGAAAGGCGGATCCGGAATTTCCGCCTCAGATAATCTACATATTCGTTCGAATGCCGCATATTCAAAATCCATAGAACATACTGTTTTCTTTCATATTTAGTGGGCAATTTTTCAGCATAATTCAAGGGGTGTATCAGCAATGACAAGTAGCTGGAAGGAGCTTTCCGGGTGATACTGTCCAGGGCCGTAAACAGAATATCAGGCGGCAAGGCGGGATCCGCCACAAAAACTTTAAATCCGTTCAACAGGTTCGACAGATTAATACCCATGTCTGATTCCTCGGCAATGATAAATGCCTGTGAATTGCCCTGATGATTCAGGACATAGGATTTCCATCTTCTTGTAAAACCGCTTCGGGAGTATGTTTCTTCAAGCGACGGATTGCCTTTTTCACCGTCCGGTTTAAGGATCGGCCAAAGCAGCCCCCCGCTGTGGTTTCTGTAAAACTGCTCAAATTTACAATAATCAATGCCTTCGCATTCTCTCAAATACCAGTCCGGAGGCAACTTTCCCATTGTTGATCCAGCAGGGAAGCTTATATAGGCAAAATCATCAATTGAACAATGTTGAGCATCGGCTGCTTCCCTGGCAAATCCTCCGAAAATTCGATTGGGGAACTCATTTTCGGGACGGTAGTACGCCATTACATAGTCGAGGTTGGCTGATGGTATACGGTGGACGTCATTCAGGTACATAACCAGCTGCTTCAGTACATGAAGGCCTACGGGCCGTCCATCCAGGGGCCGGGCGGCGTGATGATGAGCCATCCAGGCCTTCTCGAAAACCCTCAACATGGCTATATGCCCGTAGATTCTTCCGTCTCTTTGATAAACAAAGTGATTGGCGATCTCAGGCGATTCTTCATAAAGTTTTTTATAGACCGCCTTGAAGTCCTCCTTTTTTTCATGAAGGTTCTTGTATTTTTGTGGATATATAAAATCTGAATCAAAGAAAAATTCCCATAGAGCTTCCGGATCCACCTCATTCGTTGTACTGTTATCTTCAACGCTCAAGGCATTGATAACACGGCTGAGATTCCTGTAGCCGCTCAGATCGATGTCCAGAATGGCGAAACCGAAACGCACGCCTTCTTCATCTTCCTTACGATATACAACCTGAGCCCTGCAGATAATTTTTAGAACCCCGGCCCAGGCAATAGTCAATTTGGGAATTATCAACCCAGGCACCAGAACGGCCTCGCCTCCGCTGTCCCGGAGTGAAAAACCGGATGATGAAATATCGAATATCCCGCGCTGAACCTTTTTTTTTGTAAGCGGATGCTCAAAGCTCGCATAGAATGGAGCTGAAATCCGCATCCGCGGATTCCGATGCACCTTTGCCTTGAATCTCTGCATTCCTTTTTCGTTGACGGGAGACAATACGATATCACGTCCCCGGTCTTTTTGCTGTTCATACATAATGGTGCATTCACCGGTGTAAAAAAGATTTTTTCCGTCACACAACCTGAGGGTTGCCGGTGCTTCGAAATTGAGCCAGGAAAAGGATGCCGGAGGGATCGCTGAAACATGTATTCGAAATGCCTTCCCGCTGATATCAACAAGATCCCCGACAGCCTGAAAGCCCTGTTGACATAATTCGGCCTTGATTTCCCGACAACGGTAACGGGGCATCTTCCGTTCACTGATGACCAGACCGGCTTCCTTAAGCCGTAAAGTCAATCCGCCGTCCTTCGCTTCGAGCAGGTTGACAGGAACCAGGATAACCGACTGCTCGTGGGAGATTACCAGGTATTGAATGCTTTTCCGGGACAGCAGTGAGCCGTTATGGGAAGCACCCCACCGGCAGGCCAGTTCGTCGCCCAGGCATGGTTCATGGCGCACCGTGACCAGGGTGTCCTCGGCATATCTCGCATCAGTAAGGAGTAACCGGACAGGAGTCCCCTCAAAATGAAGATAGTTGAGGATATTGATAATCTTCTTTTTTTCTATGCTTTTGGCGGAAGAAACAGCCTTGACCAGGTCGTCGTGCCTGAATAACGCGGGGAGAAAAGATGCCTCAGGGAGCTGTTGGCTTTCCTCGATGCTTATTGGATCAACAACATCTCTGTTCCGTTCGCTACTGTCCATTGCAACCCCATGGCATACGGACTGGTGTGCGGTTTTGACGGTAATTTAAGTGAGTGTTGGGGAGAATAGGGCAAAATTACTTGTATGTCAATTACAAATGACCACAATATATTGTGGTCTTGACATAATTGAAATTCCTAAACAAGTTCTTTTGTCCTCGGGAAGGGACTGTGTATCAGCGGATGCCCACAGGCGATCACAAATCTATCTCCATTCCTTCGCGGGCGAAAAACACTTCCATGTCTCCCTCTTTATATTCAATGAAAAGCTTTGCGGCTAAGGAATCGAGTTCGTCATCGGTACGCTCCGGGTCATGATGAATCAAGGCCAGCCTTTTTATCCCGTTCCGGAAAGCTGCTTCAATAACATCTTTCATAGAGGAGTGTCCCCATCCTTCTTTTG